>JARIET010000169.1 GCA_031127185.1 Gemmatimonadota bacterium
TCACGCGCCGTGTGGAACCGGCCCTGTCGGTTGAAGTACCAGGTGAGGTGTGAGTGGCCGTCAATCAGGCCGGGGAGCAGCGTGCGCGAACCAAGGTCGATCAGCCTCGCACCTGCCGGGACGCCGCCGCGTGGGCCTACGCGCACGATCTTTCCGTCCTGCACGACCACATCGGCATTGACGAAGGACTGCCCGCGGCCGTCGATAACCCGGGCTGCCCGGAGTACCGTGACCGACTGTGCCTCGAGGAACGGCGCGGCACCGAACGTCACTACGGCTGCAAACAGTACCGGGCGAATTGGGTTCACGTCGCGGCTCCTTTACGGGCAGTGAGTTCTCGAACCTTGCCGCCTGCGATCGCCAGCACCGGGCCGGTAATCGCCAGCGACCATACATGCCAGGTTTCCTGCCCTTCGACGGGAAAGATGATCGTGTAGACGTGTTGCACGAAGATCATCGTCGCCAGGATGCCCGCGTGCACCATGGGGCGATTCTGGGCGAGGGATGCCGTGGCATAGCCACCGAGCCCGGAAGCGAGTGCCGAGACAACGACCATTACAATGAGGAATGACGTGGGGAGGGTTCCACGCTGAATTCCCATAGCAAGCGCAATGGCGATGGTTGCAATCAGGACACTGAATGCCATGATCGCGAAGCCGGCGATGAGGGCGACGATGGTGCGCAGCACGGGCGCCTATCCGCGCGAGATGTTCGCTGCGGCTCGCGTGAGTTCGTCGCCACCTTCATAGAACTGAACGGCGACGGCCACATCCGCGCGCAGCGGCTCTCGTGATCCCGCAACGGTAAGCGGTGCCGCTCGCGCGGCAAGCATCTCGACCCGCGCCCGCGCGACCTGAGGTACGGCGCGCGGCATCACAATCATCAGTTCGTCGGGACTCCATCGGTACACGCGGTCGTGAGCGCGAACTGCACTGTTGAGCACGCCGGCCAGGTTGGCCACGAGGGCCTCCGCCACACCGCCGGACTGTTCAGCCGCCACGCGCTGGTAGTTCGCGATTTTCATCAGGGCCACCGTCCCAAAGCTCGCGCGGGCGAACCCGAGCCCAAGCTGCGCATCGAATGCGCGCCGACCCAGCAGCCGTGAGGCGTTGTCGTAGAGGTCGCCGAGTGTGTCGCGGTCGTGGAGCAACTTCATATGCGCACGGGCGTCGTCCACCTCGTGGTGACCGTCTTCGATCAGCAGCCGGATCATCGCCCATGCCAGCGCAAGCTGCACGATGAGTTCGCCGTAGAATCCGTACCGAGCGAACCGGACCAACCAGGGGTTGGCCGTGACATCGGGCGCAATGCGCTGGAGGAGGTAGAATGTCGCCAGTGCCGCGCCGAGCATCGCGAGCGATGCCAGGCCGATGGCGGTGAGCCGCGAGCCGAAACCCTTCCGTGTGCGCGGGAGCGAGACAATCCGCCACGCGCCAAACCCATAGGCGATGGCGGTGACAGGCCCGAGGACGAGAGCGAGCGGAGCGAGCGGTGTTTGTCGAGTGTCAACAACGATTGCGAGCACAAGGGCCACGCCGATTCCCGCGGGGGCGAGCCATTTCTTTGTCGCGCCGCGGACATACAGCGAGATGCCGTTGAGCACCATTGCCACGGCCATAAAGCGAAAACCCATGAATGCCACGGCGGTGAGGTAGGTCGTCGCAGGGTTCGCAGGGTAGAAGACGCTTTCGGGATCAACGAATCGCTCGTAGAAGAGCCCGGCGGTGAGCGATACCGCCAGGAACACCCACGAGGTCTCCCAGGCACGAAAGTAGGGGCGCCGATCAGCCTGGCCGCGCAACAGCGCGAAAACGGCCACGACGATGATCACGCCAAAGAGTTCGGTCAACGGACCGAGCGCGGCGAGATAGAGATTGGGAGAAAAACCGGACATGAGCGGGAGCGGCGTGATCTGCCGCCGTCTAGCGATCCATCAGTGCACTGGGGGCCAGCGCCCCAACCGCCTTGTTCACGCCGGTCACAATGCGCCGGTGGTAGTCCATCTGACCGAGGTGGTAGCCGAGGTGCACCGCGAGATGGCCGATCAATCGCCCCGTCGGGAGCCGGGCGCCGGCAACCTCGAGCGGAAAGAGCTCGTTCATTTGCGCATCGTCGAGCGTGGCCAACGAACGCGTCACTTCGTCCGACGCTGCCTCGATCACCCGGATCAGCTCGTCCCGCTCAAGATCCCGCGAACTGAACTCGGCATCACGATCGCGCACGTACCCCGTTCCGCCAAGCTGAGCGCCGATGAACCAACGGAGATTGCCAGCGATATGCAGCGCGAGGGTCCCCGCCGAGTTGGGAAGCCCTGGCGGCAGGGCCCAGATTGCGGAGGTGTCGGGATACGCGAGCAGTTCGTCGCGAACCGTGGCCAACTCGCGTCCGAAAAATCGGGCGTAATCGTTCTTGGCGCTCATTTGACCGACTCCTTTTAGTCCACCGGCAAGATAATGCACGGTTGACGGGTCGGGCGCAGATTTCCGGCCTCCGGCTCCCGGGGCCGTGGCATACGGGTGACGGCCCCCTGCTGGAAATCCCGGGCGGTTTGTAATGTTCGGCCATCACTGGAGGACACAGAGATGAGCCGAATTTTGCGTGCGGGTGCTACGCTGGGCGTGGCCCTGGTTGGAATCGCCGCTACCGCCGAGGATCCGCCGCTGCGCGGATACACTGCCGAGTCGAGCAAGGTCCAACGCGAATGGGAGGCAAAGTTCCGCGCGATTCCTGACCCGGCGCGCATTCGGGAAATGTTGCGCCGTCTGGCGGACCGCCCCAACCACCTTGGGTCGCCGCACCAGAAGCAAAACGCCGAGTACCTGCGCGATCAGTTCCGCTCGTGGGGCTGGCAGGCGGAGATCGAGGAGTTTCACGTCCTCTTCCCGACGCCAAAGGAACGCCTGCTCGAGATGGTCGCACCGACGAAGTTCGTCGCGCGACTGGACGAGCCCGTGTTGAAGGAAGACCCATCATCGTCGCAGAAGGCCGAGCAGCTCCCGACGTACAACTCCTACTCAGGCGACGGTGACGTTACGGCGCCGCTGGTCTATGTGAATTACGGCACGCCGGCCGACTATGAGATCCTTGAGCAACGTGGAATCTCGGTGAAGGGTGCGATTGTGATTGCCCGCTACGGCGGCAGCTGGCGCGGCATCAAGCCGAAGGTCGCATACGAGCGCGGTGCGGTGGGGTGCATCATCTACTCCGACCCCCGCGACGACGGCTACGCGCAGGGAGAGACATACCCCGTTGGCCCGTGGCGGCCGAAGGACGGTGTGCAACGCGGCAGCGTGATGGACATGCCGGTGTATCCGGGCGATCCCACCACGCCGGGCACGGGCTCCACACCCGGCGCACAGCGGCTTTCGCGTGAAAACGCAACCACGATCATGAAGATCCCCGTGCTGCCCATCTCGTACGCGGATGCACAGCCGCTGCTCGCGGCGATGACGGGCCCAGTGGCGCCCGATGCGTGGAGAGGCGCGCTTCCCATCACCTATCGCATCGGACCTGGTCCGGCCCGCGTGCGCCTCAAGCTCTCGTTCAACTGGACCATCACGCCGCTCTACAATGTGATCGCGAAAATCCCTGGCTCGACCCTGCCCGACGAGTGGGTCGTGCGCGGCAATCATATGGATGGCTGGGTGAACGGCGCGCAGGATCCGCTCTCCGGCCTCACGGCGGAGCTCGAGGAAGCCCGCGCGATGGGTGAACTCCTCAAGCAGGGATGGAAGCCCAGGCGCACCATCGTCTACGCGGCGTGGGACGGCGAAGAGCACGGGCTCATCGGTTCCACCGAGTGGGCGGAGACGCATGCCAAGGAGTTGCAGGCCAAGGCGGTGATGTACCTGAATACCGACGGCAACGGTCGCGGTTACCTGAATGCCGAGGGATCGCACTATCTCGAGAACCTCGTGAACTCGGTGGCGCGCGAAGTTGAGGATCCCGAGACGAAGCAAACCGTCTGGAAGCGCTGGCAAGCTGCCGCTATCGCGCGCGGCGACGCCAGGATCAAGTCTGAGGCGCGTGGCGGGCGGTCGGATCTTCGCATCGGTGCGCTCGGCTCGGGTTCCGACTACACGCCCTTCATCCAGCACCTTGGTCTGCCCACGCTGAACATGGGATTTGGCGGCGAAGGCGGCGGCGGCATCTACCACTCCATTTACGACACGTTCACCTGGTACACGCGCTTCGCGGACACGACGCTGACCTATGGGCGCGCGCTGGCGCAGGTGGCGGGCTCGATCGTGATGCGCACGGCCAACGCCGACGTGTTGCCGTACCAGTTTGAGCATCTGGCAGAAACCGCTCGCGGATACGCCACCGAACTCAAGGCGCTGCGCGACACAGAAGCGGCGCGCATCGCCGAGGTGAACCGGCTGCACGACGAAGGCGTATATGCGTTGACGACGGATCCCTGGGCGCCGTTGGCACCGCCCAAACGTGAAGCGCTTGCACCGTACCTGGAGTTTGGCCGCCTCGACAACGCGCTGGACTCGCTGTCGCGCGCCGCCTCGCGGTACGAGCGCGCGCAGGCCACAGCGACTGCGGCGAACCTCGTGTCGATTGCGCTCAATCCGCTGAATGCGCTGTTGCGCACGGCAGATCAGGAGATGCTGTTACCCGACGGGTTGCCGCGGCGGCCCTGGTTCAAGCACTCGCTCTACGCTCCGGGGTTGTACACGGGATACGGCGTGAAGACGATGCCGGGCGTGCGCGAGGCGATCGACCTGCACGACTGGAAGCTGGCGAACGAACAGATCCTGAATGCGGCGTCCGCGCTGGACCGTGAGGCGGCGTTGATCCACAAGGCGGCGAACCTGCTCGACCGGCGGGTGGTGCCGTGACGCGCGCGCACCGCGCGGCATTGGCGTTAGCGGGAGCAGTTGCCCTTGCGGGTCCCGCCCGCAGTCAGACGGCGGCGCCGGAGTCGCGCCCGCTTGCGGGACTACTTCGTGACGTCACGTCGCTGACCTACGCGTCGGACGGCACGCTGCAAGCGCCGTGGCGCGTCCGGCACGACGGTGTGCTCCGCCGTGAAATTGCGGGAACATCGTATTGTGTACGCATCGTCATGCAGCGGGCGGCAACGGCATCGCCGGCGGATTCATCGCGTCTCTGTGTGGCCGGCGATACGGTCTTCACTGCTGAGCCAGACGGTGCCGTGCGCGCGACGCGGCCCATAGGCCCCGGGACGTCCCTCATTGTGCCTACGCGGGCGAAGGGAACCGCACACTACCAGACGCTTACTGCATCAACCGACACGATCGGCGGAATGCCAATACCCGTGGTGTTGACCACGGCGACTACGCGCGACTCACTGGGTCGCGTGGTGCAGCGGCTGACGGAACGCTATGCGCCGGGTCTTGCCACAGCCACGCGCGGGGAATTCTCCGTCCCCGACAGCACGGTGCCCGGTGGCTGGCGCCAGCGGCAGGTGTTCGAACTGAAGAGGATCGAGCGGCGGCGGTAGTTGGCGCCGCTCAACCGGCACAGCGTCAGCGGACCGCGATTTCGCCCAGCCCCGCTGCCTTAAACTTCAGGTTTAGCGATGTCAAATCCGTCGTCACCGCAGCCCACCGCGCCTCAAGCGCCTTGAACGCAGTGATCCGTTCAGTGGCGCCAGCCACGACTGCCGTCACCGGCTGCTCATCGGCATCCTGAAGCACGTTGAGCGGGCCGAGTACGCTCGCTGCAGTCGACGCAAAGGTTTCGCCCGATGAGCCGGCCGCAGGCGCGCCGCCTCGGCCGCCCCCTCTTCCCCCGCGCCCGCCGGCTCCGCCGGCACCGGCGATCGCAACGATCTTCGCATCCAGCGAGTCAATCGCAGCGGCCAGCGACGGTGTGCGTGTTTTCCGATCCGCAAGCGCCGCGCGGAGTTCCCGCGCCGTGGCCTGCCTCGCCACGCTCGTCTCGTGTGCGTCGTACAGCCCGAGTGAAAGCGCGGTTTGCTGCGCGATCGCGGTCGCGCTCGCTTTCACACGCGGATCCATTCGTACGGCAAACGTCTGCGTATACGCTTGGTCGCCAACGGTGAGTCTGGCGGTGTACGGGCCGGGTGCCACGAACGGGCCTTCGGGTTCACACTTGGTCTGGCGCGGCGTCGCAGAAATCGGGAGCGAGCAGGGCTGGCCTGTGGGCCGCTCGTAGTGCAGGTCCCAGACCATGCGATGAATGCCCGCGGTGGCCGGCAACGGCTTGCCGACGCGGAACCAGTACCACGGCGCATTACCGTCATCCTGCGGCGGATCGAATTTGTCGGTGCTGCTGAAGGTCCGGATCACGCGGCCCTTCTCTCCCACGATCTCGAGCTTCACCGGGCCACTGGCATTCGCCGCAAGCCGGTACTCAATCACCGCACCATCAGGCGGATTTTCGGCCATCGGCTCGTCCACCGGCATCGGCGTGTCGGTGTACATCGAATAGCGCACGCGCGTCGCAGTCGCCGGTTTGAACAATGTGACCGCATCGCGCGCCGCCTTGTCGCTCC
>JARIET010000170.1 GCA_031127185.1 Gemmatimonadota bacterium
ACTCCCGGATTCGAACCGGTGGTCGAAGCCGAGCTTCGTGCGCTTGGGGCCACTGATGCCGCCGCCGAGCCCGGTGGCGTGACTTTCAGTGCGGACGATGCACTTCTGCTCGACGCCAATCTCAGATTGCGCGCTGCAACGCGCGTTGTGGTGCGCATCGCCGAGTTCACGGCCAAGTCGTTTTCCGAGTTGGAGCGGCGTGCCAAACCGGTTCCGTGGAAGCGCTACGTGGCGCGTGGCACTCAAGTGGGGTTTCGCGTCACCTGCAAGAAGTCACGCCTCTACCACTCGGGCGCCGTGGAAGAGCGATTCGCCAAATGGCTCGCTGCCGCAGTGCCGCACGCCGAGGTCACGCCGGTGGGGGACGACGAAGACGACGCAGTCTCGGCGGTTCCCCGGCAGCTCTTTGTCGTGCGTATTCTGCGCGACGTCTGCACCATCAGCGCCGACTCGTCCGGCGAGCTGCTGCACCGGCGTGGCTATCGGCTGGCAACAGCCAAGGCGCCAATCCGTGAAACGATCGCCGCTGGTTGTCTCCTTGCGATAGGCTACGATGGCAGCGAGGCGTTGCTGGATCCGATGTGCGGAGCCGGAACGATCCCGATCGAGGCCGCGCTCATTGCCCGCAACATCGCTCCTGGCATTCAACGCGCATTCGCCTGCGAGCGGTGGCCGTCATTCGGGCCGAAGATCGGCGTTGTGCGCCGCGCCGTGGCCCGGGCCGCAGAGCGCCCCGCGGCTGCGCCGATCATGGGCAGCGATCGCGACGCTGGAGCTGTCGAAGCCGCGCTTGCGAACGCAAAACGGGCAGGGGTCAGCGATGTAGTGAAGCTGGAGAGGTTGGCGCTCTCGGCAGCAGAGCCGCCCGCGTCCGGCGGATTGCTCCTGACCAATCCGCCGTACGGCGCGCGCATCGGCGAGTCTGCCGACCTGCGCAATCTCTACGCGCAGCTGGGCAAGCGCGCGCGCAGCGCGTTTGCTGGCTGGCGTGTGGCGCTGGTCTCGGGTGATAGCGCGCTCGATGGTCACACGAAACTCAAGTTCGCTCCAGTGCTGCGTTTCTCCAATGGCGGAATCAATGTCCGCCTGGTGGCGACTCCGAGGTCCTAGCAGGCGAACCCCACCGCGATGTTCAGGTGGTCGTTGGTCAACGGGCCGGCGGTGTAGCATAATTGTTTCATGCGCCTCTCCCTTCGGTTCATCCTCCCGTTGACCGTGGCGCTCGCGCTGGTGGCGTACGCCGTGGTGCCGTTGGTGGACCGGCTGACGCTTCGCTGGTTCATTCGCGACATCGAGATTCGCGCGAGGCTGATCGCGAACTCCGTCCACGAGCCCGTCGAGGAGTTGTTGCGCGCCGGGAATCAGGCGCGCGTGGTGCAGTACTTCACCCGCCTCACGCAGGACGAACGGCTCTTTGGTGTTGCGTTTTGCGCATCACCAGACGCGAACCCGCTCGGTACGGCGTCGGTTCCAACGGAGATTGCCTGCGACGAGGCGCTCAGGTCGGGTACCCCGGCGTCGCGCACGATCTCGACCGCGCGTGGCAACATCCTGGTTTCGGTGCTTCCATTCGCCATCGGGAACGCGCCGGACGGGCGCCTGGTGTTGCTGCACGACATGAGTTTCGTGCAGCGGCGCAGCGAGGAAACGCGCAAGTACCTGTTCTACTTTTTCGTGGCCCTCGGCGCCACCGTCTCGCTCATCACCGTCGCGATCGCGCAGCTGAGCTGGCGTGGCCTGGTGCAGGGTATGCGTGCGTTGCTCCGGGGCGAAGGCCTGCTGCGCCCGGCGGCCGTTAGCTATCCTGCCGCCCTCCGGCCCATCGCCCAGGACCTGCGCGCATTGATTCGCGACCTCGAGGCCGATCATCAGGTGCGCGACCACGAGCGCCTCTCGTGGACGCCCGAGGCGCTGCGGACCATCCTGCGCGGCGACCTGAGCGGCGAGGAAGTGCTGGTGGTCTCCAACCGCGAGCCGGTCCTACACGAGCGCCTTAATGGAACGACGGTGACGCGTCGACCGGCGAGTGGTGTCGTCACGGCGCTTGAGCCGGTGATGCGCGCATGCTCAGGCACCTGGATCGCGCACGGCAGCGGCTCGGCCGATCGTGAAGCCGTGGATGCACACGATCGCGTGGGTGTTCCGGCACGGAATCCCGCGTACCAGATTCGGCGGGTGTGGCTCACCCCGGAGGACGAAGCCGGCTACTACTACGGGTTCGCGAACGAGGGGTTGTGGCCGCTCTGTCACATTGCGCACGTGCGTCCGACCTTTCGCGCGGCGGACTGGGACGCCTACGTGCGCGTGAACAAGCTCTTCGCCCGCGCCGTGGTCGAAGAGGCGCATTCGTCGGACCCGATCGTCCTCGTGCAGGACTATCACCTCGCGCTCGTACCTCGGCTTATCCGCGAGGCCCTGCCCGCGGCGACAATCATCACCTTTTGGCACATTCCGTGGCCCAATCCTGAGGCGTTCTCCATTTGCCCCTGGCGCGCGGAGTTGCTCGACGGTCTGCTCGGCAGCAGCATCCTGGGTTTTCACACCCGCTTCCACTGCAACAACTTCATCGACACAGTGGACCGCCAGCTCGAGGCGCTCGCCGACCGCGAGACGTTCACGGTCACGTTCAAGGGCGACCAGACCGCCGTGAAACGCTACCCGATCTCGGTGGAGTGGCCGCCGGCGCCAGAAGTGTCGGCCCGTGCCGTTGAGGCCTGCCGTCTCTCCGTCAGGGCGCGTCACGGTCTGCCGGTCAATCATGCCCTCGGAATTGGCGTCGACCGACTCGACTACACCAAGGGGATCGAGGAGCGGTTTCGCTCGGTCGAGCGCCTGCTTGCGCGCGAGCCGGAGTGGGTGGGTCGTTTCTCTCTCATCCAGGTGGCAGCGCCGACGCGCACGCGCATTGGAGAGTATCAGGCCTATGAGGAGCGTGTGCGCGCGCTCGTGGCGCGCATCAATGCGCAGTACCCGGGGGCGGCACATCCGCCGATCATTCTCCTTGTCTCGCACCACGAGCCGGATGCCGTGGCTGAGTACTACAGGGCCGCCGACGTGTGCATGGTGACGAGCCTGCACGACGGGATGAACCTCGTGGCCAAGGAGTTCGTTTCATCGCGCGATGATTCCGGTGGCGTGCTCATCCTGAGCCAGTTCACCGGAGCAGCGCGCGAGCTGCCGGAAGCGCTCATCGTGAATCCGTACGACATCGAGGAATGCGCATCAGCGCTGCACGCGGCGCTGACGATGCCGCCGGCCGAGCAACGCGAGCGCATGCGACTGATGCGCGGTCTTGTCTCCGAGTTCAACGTCTTTCGCTGGGCGGGGCGGATGCTGCTGGACGCGGCGGCCATTCGGAAACGCGCCCGCCTGTTGCGCCGCGATTCCACATTTGAAAGCCTGCGGCGCGGAGTCCGGGATACACTGACGCGGCCGCTCGCATGACCGCGCGGTACCGGGCCGCGAGCGGGCCGCGGCCGCGCCCCGCGTTCGAACTGCCGGCGTGGAGCGATCGCTGGGCGCTCCTGCTCGACTTGGACGGTACCCTTGCCCGCATTGCGCTATCACCCGATGACGTGCACGTGGACGCGACACTGCGCCGTCTGATACGCTCGCTGCGCAAACGGGCGCACGGCGCCGTGGCGGTCATCAGCGGCCGGCCCATCCGCGAGATTGACCGGCTCCTCGGACGGGCCGTGCAGTGCGTTGCCGGCCAGCACGGTGCCGAGCGCCGCGACGCAACAGGCGCGGTCCGGCGCCTCCGGATTCCGTCGGCGCACCTCAAGGCGGCTGGTGAGCGCATCGCCGCGCAGATCGCGGCGTACGATGGCCTGCACTGCGAGTGGAAGGGTCTGTCGGTCGCACTGCACTACCGGCGCGCGCCGAGCCTCGCCGCGTTTGCCCATGCGAAGATGCGCGCAGAGGCCGTGCGCCTCCGCAGCGCCTTCGGCGTGATCGTCGGTAAGTCTGTCGTGGAACTCAAGCCAACGCGCGCCTCGAAGGGTCATGCGCTCGAAGCATTCATGTGTGAGCCTCCGTTTCGCGGACGCATACCGGTTTGCATCGGCGATGACGTCACCGACGAGGACGCGTTCGCTTCGGCGTTACGCCTTGGCGGAATCGCGATCAAGGTTGGGCGTGGCGCAACCTGCGCGAGCCACCGGCTTGCGGATAGCGCAGCGGTGCGCCGCTGGATCGCCCGCGCGGCTGCCGGTGCCGCCGACGCGCCCCGGGCGGGCCGGGGGATGGTACGATGACGTCGCTCGAACTCGGGCTCGTCGGCAATGGCACGGTGGGATTTCTGGTGGATGCCGCCGGAGAAGTGGTGTGGGGTTGCCTTCCGCGTTTTGACGGCGACCCGGCGTTCTGCGCACTTCTGGCGTTGCGCGGACCGGCCAACCGCGGCACAGGATTCTGGAGCATCGAACTCGACGGTCAGCAGCGTGTCGAGCAGGAGTACCTGCGCAACACGCCGGTGCTGCTGACGCGGCTGTTTGATGGCGCTGGCGGTGCGGTCGAGGTGTGTGATTTTGCGCCTCGTGTGCGGCAGCATGGCCGGATGTATTGCCCGGCAATGCTCGTGCGGCGCATCACCCGAGTCGCAGGCTATCCGCGACTGCGGACGCGCCTGCGCCCGGCGCGCGAATACGGACGTGAACCGGCCGCGGTGACCCGAGGCGCAAACCATCTCTCATTCACCGCTGATACCTATGGGTGTCGCCTGACCACCGACGCGCCGCTGGCCGCCATCGCTGACGAATCGCACTTCCTGGTGGATGGCGAGGTCACAATGGTGTTTGGTCCGGACGAAACGGTCGAAGATGCACCGCACGAGTTGGGCCGCCGCCTGCTCGACGGCACGACCATGTGGTGGACAGAATGGGTGCGCCAACTGGCGATCCCCTTTGAGTGGCAGGATGCCGTGATCCGGGCGGCGATCACGCTCGAACTCAATGTGTGCGAGGATGGTGGCGCCGTCATCGCGGCGATGACGACATCAATCCCCGAGGCCTCGGGCACGTCGAGGACCTGGGATTACCGGTTCTGCTGGCTGCGCGATGCCTATTTCGTGGTCAACGCGCTCAATCGGCTGGGGGCGACGCGCACCATGGAGCGCTACCTGGGGTTCGTGCTCAATCGCATCGCCGACGCGAGCGGTGGGCCGCTCCGTCCGATGTACGGTATCGCTGCATCATCAGCTGTGGATGAAGAGATTGCTCCGGCACTCGCCGGCTATCGGGGTATGGGGCCGGTGCGTCGTGGTAATGCGGCGGCTTTCCAGGTACAGCACGACGTATATGGCTCGGCGATTCTTGCAGCTGCGCACGCATTCTTCGACCGACGCCTCGACCGTCAGGGTGACGCTCTCCTCTTCCACCAGATTGAAGTCCTCGGCACGGAAGCCGCCCGCCTATTCGACCAGCCCGACGCCGGGATCTGGGAATTTCGGGGTAAGCCAGGTGTGCACACGTTTTCCGCGCTGATGTGCTGGGCCGGATGCGACCGGCTCGCGCGCATCGCGGCCCATCTCGGACTCTCGGCTCGCGCAACACATTGGCGCACGCACGCCGACCGGATTCACTCGACCATCTCAGCGCGTGCGTGGAACGCCGAAATCGGCGCGTTCACCGCGACGTTCGACGGTGATACCCTCGATGCGAGCCTGCTCCGCCTGTGTGAAGTGGGGTTTCTCACGGCCGACGATCCACGATTCGCTGCCACGATCACGGCAATCGAACGCAAGCTGCGGCGCGGTCCGTTTGTATTTCGGTACGTGGACGCGGATGATTTCGGTATCCCCGACAACGCATTCGTTGCATGCACGTTCTGGTACATCAATGCGCTTGCCGAAATCGGTCGGCGGGACGAAGCGCGCGAAATATTCGAAGTGATGCTCGCCTCACGCACGCGTCATGGACTGCTCGCGGAGCATGTGGACCCGCAGACCCGCGAACCTTGGGGAAACTTCCCGCAAACCTACAGCATGGTCGGGTTGATCGCGTCGGCCATCCGGCTCTCCGTGCGGTGGGATCAGGCGTTCTAGAAGACGAACCCCACCGCGATGTTCAGGTGGTCGTTGGTCAGTGGGCCGGACGCATACATCGTCTTCATCTGACGGTATTCGAACCCGAGCACGAGCGGGCCGGCGGGTCGCAGGTTGAGGTGTACCTCGGTGGTCGCGTTCTTCAGCCGGCCCCCGGTGCCGATGAAATCGTCGTCGGGGTCATCAGTACCGAAACCGCCACCGAGTGTCACCCGCTGCGTGAGGGTGAAGTTCACCTGCCCCCAATACCCTGTGGAGTGAACCGGCTCGCCGTTGGTGTCGAAGAGTTGCCCAATCGCGCCGCCGCCAAGCCCCC
>JARIET010000171.1 GCA_031127185.1 Gemmatimonadota bacterium
TGCACAAGCGCTGGATCAGATTCGGCCTCGTTCTCGCAGCCGTGATGGCGGTCGCTGCCGCGATCCCCTGGCTGCTTGCGGCACCGGGGTCGCTGGGCGCGCAGTATGAATCGTGGTACCAGATCCAGTCGTTTGACGCGACACGCGATCGGCAATACGGAATCGGCGGCGCAGACCTCTACGCCGGCGTGATCGGGCAGCTCCGCGTCTGGTTCGGTGTGGAGTGGCCGCGGTGGTCAGTGCAGCTCGCGGGGCTGGTGATCCTGCTCTTGCCGATGCTGTTCCAGCGCCGGCGGTTTGTCGAGGCGCTCTTTCGCGTGCAGTTCCTTGCGAGCCTGCTCGTGTTCTGCGTCCTCTTCAATCACCAGGCCGAGTCGCCGTCCTACGTGATCGCCATGCTGGGCGTCGCGATCTGGTTCGCTGCTTCGGAGCGCACGCGGTGGAGAGTTGCTCTGCTCGTGGCGTGCATCGTGATCGTCAACCTCGGATCCACGGACCTGATGCCAAGGACCTGGTACCGAGAGTACTACGTGCCCTTCCTGCTCAAGACCGTGCCCCTCATCCCGGTCTGGATTGCGATGCAGCTTGAACTGCACGGACTGATTCGCACCCGCGGTGGGTCAGAGATCGCCGAAATGGATGAGGCGTACATCGGCCGCGCGCAAGCGCTCTCGCACCGCGGGTGAGAGCAGCGCGGTGAGTTCGCGTTCCCGCTGCCAGGTGTAGGCGTCCACCGATTCCAGCGCAGCGTCGACGCGCCCGGGGTGCACCATCATCTCGACCGAACCTGCGGGAAGATGGTCCAGGACCTGCGTCATCTGCGACTCAAATCGCTCGCCGCCCTGCATGGACACGCCGATGAAGTGCTCCGGTGCACGGGTCGTTGCGGCGCCGATGGTCGTTGCCCGCCACGACCACCCGATGACCCCGCGATGGAGTTGCGACACGATGTCATTGGGGAATCGGCGGTGTGTTTCGACTGGCCGGCGGAGCGGAAGGCCCCGTCGCTGAGCGACGCGGGCAACGGCACGCCGCACAACCGGCAGCGCGTGAGTATGCCGATGCGAGTCGATATGCGTGAGCTGCACCCCGATTGATTCGATCGCGCGGATCTGTTCCTCGCACTCCGCCTCGACCTCCGACGCATCGAGCTGGCCTGCGAGCGCGCGTCGGACCATTGCGCCGAGCGAGAGAAATCGTCCGGTTCGCCGATTGACCAGCGTGACTCCGGGGACGATCGGCGCGCCGACCAGCAGGTTCAGATGGAGTCCAACACCGAGCGTCGGCGTGGCGCGCGCGCGCCGACAGGCATCGTCCCAGCCGGGGCAGTTCACCAACATCGATGTGGACGAGACCGTGCCTGCGCCATGGGCTTCGAGACTCCCGGCTGTCACCGCGGGCGAAATGCCGAAGTCATCGGCGTTCACGATCAAGCGCGTGCGCGGGGCGTGGGCGGCGCCCGCGGTTAACACCGTCTCACCTGTAGGAACCGCGCAAATGGTTCCAGCGCACGTGGAGCAGGTCGGCCAACATCGCGACGACGCTTTGGGTGAACTTGATCGTCGTCGGCTCTTCGTCGTAGCGAAAAAAGACGGCAGTTTGGCGGACGGTGAATCCGTGCAGTTGCGCGATGAAGAGGGCTTCGACATCGAAGCCGAAGCGCGCGATCGTGAGCCTGGGAAACACGGTCTCCGCGGCGCGCGCAGTGAACCCCTTCAACCCTGCCTGCGAGTCACGCACGTCACGGAGCAACAGTCCGCGAACGATCAGGTTGAATACGCGGCTCATCAGGTGCCGCGTGTAGAGATAGTGGAAGAACGATGGGCTCATGAGGTAGCGCGACTCCGGCAACACTCGGCAGGCGATGGCTACGTCAGCGCCGGACTCGAGGTCCGTCACGATCTTCCCAATTTCTGACGGAGGGTACGCCAGATCGGCATCAGTGAACACCCGGAGCTCGCCAGTTGCCGCGAGCATGCCTTTTGCGACCGCTGCGCCTTTACCGAGGTTGGCCTCGTTGCGGAGGACGCGTGTATGCGCCCGCCCGTCGGCGAAGCCCGCCATGACCTGTGCGGCCGCAGGGCCGCTGCCGTCATCCACGATGATGAGCTCGGAGCGGTACGGCAGCGCGTCGAGCCACGCCCCGAGTTGCGACAGCGCGGCCGGGAGCCGGTCTTCGCCATCGTAGGCGGGCACGATCACGGAAAGGTGGGGGAGGGAAGTCATCCGCGTGCAAAGTCACCCTGCACACCCTGCCGCTGCAACGGTGCGCCCGTCCCCCCACGTCCCCAAATGTCCCGCTCTTTCCCGCCGTTGCGGTTGTTCGGGTATGTGTCGTCCACCATATTTCACTCTCGACATGGCACCTTCCGAGTCGATCGTCCTGAATGCGCGTGCGCTCGAGCGCACCCTTTCCCGAATGGCGGACGAAATTGTCGAGAAGAACGACGGAACCGACGACCTCGTGCTTGTGGGTATCCAACGTCGGGGCGTACAGGTCGCGGCTCGCCTCGCCGCGGTGATCAAGGAGCGCGAAGGCGTTGGAGTCATGCGCGGTGCGCTCGACATCACGCTGTACCGTGACGACCTCCAAACCGTCGGCCCGCGGCCGGTCGTGGGTCGCACGGATATTCCGGTCGCGATCGAAGGCAAGCACATCATCATCGTCGACGATGTACTCTTCACGGGCCGCACGGTGCGCGCCGCCCTCAACGAGCTGGCCGATTTTGGCCGACCGGCCCGGGTGAGTCTCGCCGTCGTTGTCGATCGCGGGGGACGGGAACTGCCCATTCAGCCAGACGTCGTCGGCAAGCTCATCGACGCACCCAAGGATGCACGGGTGGACGTATTCGTCACCGAGCTCGACGGCCGCGACGAAGTGGTCCTCCTGCAGGGACCAGGCGCGTGACGGCTCCGCTCGGCAAAGACCTGCTCGGACTCGAGCGTCTTTCCGCAGAACAGATTTCGCTCATTCTCGACACCGCCGAGCCGCTCAAGGAGATTTCGGAGCGGACCATCAAGAAGGTGCCTACGCTCCGCGGCGCGACGATCGTCAACCTCTTCTTCGAGGCGTCCACCCGCACCCGCATCTCGTTCGAGTTTGCCGAGAAGCGCATGTCGGCCGACACGGTGAACGTGGCCGCGGCGACGTCCAGCGTCACCAAGGGCGAAACACTCGTGGACACGGCGCGCAATCTCGAGGCCATGAAGATCGACATGGTGGTGATCCGCCACCCGTCCTCGGGCGCCGCGCAGTTTCTGGCCGACCGGATCGACAGCAATGTCATCAATGCCGGCGATGGCACGCACGAGCACCCCACCCAGGGACTCCTCGACCTGCTCACGCTCCGGGAACGCTGGGGAACGCTGGCCGCCAAGCGCGTATGTATCTGTGGCGATGTGCTTCACTCGCGCGTCGCCCGCTCGAATATCTGGGGCCTCAAGAAACTCGGCGCCGAAGTCGCCGTCTGCGGGCCCCGTTCGCTGTTGCCGGGCGCCATCACTGAGCTTGGCGTGCACGTGTTCGACCGAATCGAGCAGGCCATTGAGTGGGCGGACGCGCTGAACATTCTTCGCCTGCAACTGGAGCGCATGACCGGCGGCTATATCCCGTCGCTCCGCGAGTACAACCGGGTTTTCGGCGTGACGCGCGAACGTCTCGACCGGGCCCAACGCGACATTCTCATCCTTCATCCCGGTCCCATGAATCGCGGCGTCGAAATCGATTCCGACGTGGCCGACGGTCCGCATAGCGTGATCCTCGACCAGGTCACCAACGGCGTCGCCATCCGAATGGCCGTGCTCTACCTGCTGGCGGGCAACTCGCCGCGTCTGGCCGACGCCGCCAAGGGAGGCTGACCATGCGCGATCTCCTCTTGAAGGGTGGCCGCGTTGTCGACCCGTCGACCGGCATCGACCGCGTGGGCGATGTGCTGATTCGCGAAGGCAAGATCGAGAGCGCGGGCGATTCGATTGCGGCGCCGGACAATGCGGAAGTCGTGGACTGCAGCGGGCGAATCGTCAGCCCCGGCTTCATCGACGTCCATTGCCACCTGCGCGAACCCGGCCGCGAAGACGTGGAAACGATCGCTTCCGGCGCTCGTGCCGCAGCCGCCGGCGGGATCACGGCCGTCTGTGCCATGCCGAACACCGATCCGGTCACCGACAACCAGGCCGCCGTCGGGTTCGTGCTCAAGCAGGGTAGGGCCGCGGACGCCGCGCGGGTGTATCCGATCGGCGCGATTTCCATCGGGCAAAAGGGCGAGCGGCTCGCCGAGTTCGGCGAGATGGTCGGCGCTGGCGCGGTCGCCGTCAGCGACGACGGCAAGCCGGTGGTCAGTTCGCAGTTGATGCGTACGGCCCTCGAGTATGCGCGCGCGTTCAACATTCCCGTGGCGGATCACTGCGAGGACCCAACCCTCGCCGCCGGTGGTGCCATGAACGAGGGCGTTGTCTCGGCCCGTCTCGGATTGCGAGGCATTCCGAGTGAGGCCGAGGAGATCATGGCCATCCGTGACATCCTGCTCGCGCGCAGGACTGGCGGACATGTGCACCTCTGCCACATGAGCACGAAGGGGTCCGTCGAGCTGATCCGCTGGGGCAAGGATCGCGGGATTCGTGTCACGGCAGAAGCCTGCCCCCACCACCTCTCGCTCACCGAGGACATGGTTGAGGGCTACAACACCAACGCCAAGATGAATCCACCGCTTCGCACGCTGGCGGATGTCGAGGCGGTGCGTGAGGCGGTGCGCGACGGCACGATCGACGTGATTGCAACCGATCACGCGCCGCACCACATGGACGAAAAGCAGAGCGGTTTTGCCGACGCTCCAAACGGCATCATTGGCTTGGAGACCTGCCTGGCGGTGAACATCACCTGGCTGGTGAAGCCGGGGATTCTCTCCATCGCGACGCTCATCGATCGCATGGCATGTGCGCCCGCAAAGATCTTCGGACTGCCAGGCGGCACATTCAAGCGCGGTGCCATTGGCGATGTCACGGTTTTTGATGCGACGCGCGAGTGGGTGGTCGATCCCGCCGGATTCAAGACGAAGGGGCGCAACACGCCGTACGGCGGCCAGACACTTACCGGGCGTGCCACCTGCACCGTCGTGGGTGGTACAGTGGTGTTCCACGAGGCCTAGTCCGATCGCGGCGCGAAGGACGGTGCTCCCCCGATCGAGAACGCCCGTCGCGCCGGCGGGTGAGCCGTCGGATCGGGTGGTTCGCGCCCGCCTCGTGGCTGCCTGCCGCCGACTCGATTCGCGGGGGCTGATCGCCGGCGCGGAGGGCAACCTGTCGGCGCGCCTGCGCGGTGGAAAAATCGCCATCACGCCCTCGGGTATGCGAAAGGCCGATGTCCGCGAGCGCGACCTGCTGACCATCAGCGCCGACGGAAAGCTCTCCGCCGGCCAACGGCGTGGAGCGCGGCCCTCAAGTGAGATGCCGATGCATTTGGCCATTTACGCGGCCCGGCCCGACGTTCGGGCCGTTGTCCATGCACACCCGCGGGCAGCCACCGGGTTTGCAGTGGCCGGGAAGACCCTCCCGCGTGGGGTCCTCGCGGAGCTCGATGATGTTCTTGGGGATGTGCCGTTGGCGCCGTTTCGTCGTCCGGGTAGTGGACAGCTGGGCTTCGCCGTTGCCCAGGCGCTGGGTCAGGCCAACGTGGCGCTGCTGGCGCGTCACGGAGCGGTGGCCGTGGGATCGTCGGTGGATGCGGCGCTCAACCTGATGGAGAGCCTGGAACAGGCGGCGAGGATCGTCCTTGCCGCGCATATCTTGCACGGTGTCATCGACGACTGACCGAAGGACCATTCGACATGAGCGATTCAGATAACGCGCGGAAGGAGGAGATCGAGGCGCTGCTGGCCGAACGCAAGAAGTTCGAGGCCTGGCTTGCGCAGCTGGAGGCGCGCCGCGCGAGCGCGGCCGACCACGTGTTCGCGCGCGTCTTCTCCGACTACAGCGGCCGCCTCGAAGCCGTGCGGGGCAAGCTGGGTGAACGGGCGGAGGCGCTGGAGTCGCTGGTCGCCGACCTGGAAAAACGTCTCGGCCACGAGCAGGACAAGATCACCGCGAAGACCGATGAACGTGCCGAGGCCGAGCTCCGCGCCATGGTGGGCGAGTTCGAGGATAAGGAATGGGAGAACACGCGGAATCGGCTTGACTCGTCGATTCGGTCGCTCCGCGCGCGCTTTGACGGCACCGAACGCGAATTGGCAGACCTGAAGGGTCTCCTGATCAGTGTGAGGGGAACGCCCGCGCCCGCGCGGGCATCGATGATGCAAGCGGCCGCGGCGACGGTCGATGAGGCGTCGGACGAGGCCATCAGTCCGGATGGG
>JARIET010000172.1 GCA_031127185.1 Gemmatimonadota bacterium
ATCGTGAGATATCCGTACGGCGCGTGCCGAAGATGCAGGGTGATCCGCACCCGCTCGTTCGTGACCTGCTCCCAGGTCACATCCCGAATGGAAGGGTCGTTCGTCGGCTGGTTGATGATGTCGATATTGCTTGCCGCGTCGTAGAGCGTGAGAACGAGCGCTTCGGAATGCTGTTCCACAAGAAACGGCACGCGCGACGCAATCGGGATGCGCAGGTCGGTCCATCGATCGCCGTTGGCGGCGGCAATCACGCGCGCACCGGCGACCGTGCGGCGTCCGTTTGATGTTCGATCGGAGACCTTCGTGTATTTCGACTCGACCCAGACGTCGAGCGCTGAATCGAGGCGCACGCGCGTCCATCCGTTTCGTTCGCCGGTAACCTGAACGATCGTTCCAACGTGCAGGAACCACTTGTACGTGCCCGCCTGCGTCGGTCGGGCGATGGCGACGAAATCGGTGTCGCTCCTGGCTTCCTCATTCGCGTTGAGAAGTTCCACGAACTTGGGCTGGTCAGGAACGACAAGCGGGACAGGCGTCGCCGCTGGCACAGGGCGTGGGCGCGCAACCTCTAGGGTGCTGCGCACCGTGTCTGCAGCGCGCCCGGCGACCATGTCGTACTTCGGCGCATCGCCGGCCGGGAATGGCAGCCATGCGAGAAACGACCCGTTCGGGTTCACGGGGACGGTATCGCCGTTGATCGTCAGCTTGGCGGCTCCGCTCCCCACTGATCCGAGGAGAAACGTCGAATCCCTGACTGAGATCACCTGCCGGGGGCGCGGATAGATGACCCGAATGCTCAGCGTGGAATCGACATACGTGAATGGGGAACTGCGGGACGGGGGGGGACTTGCGGGGAAGAGCAACTTCCCTTCGGACGATAGGCGGCCCTCCGCCGGGGTGAACAACTGCTCCGGACGGGGGATGGGCTGGGAGGGGCGCGTGTCCGACGGGCGCGTGTCGGGGCTGGGCCCGCGATCGGGCGACGCCGACGGAGCACCCGAAACCTGACCCGCCGGCACGCTGGCGCAGCCGGCGGAGAGGGCCAGTGCGGCGTTTCGAAGGATTATCCGCATCGCGGGCAAGGTTAGGGTCTGGTTTGACTGGCCGCCAGCCGACACTACAACCTATAATTGGCGACCGAGGAGTTTGCACGGGAACACCCGTGAATGACGCTGGCGGAGCGCCCAGTGAATAGCTGTGGTTTTTGCGGCCGGGACAATGAAGAGCAATCCAAGTTCTGCATCGACTGTGGCAAGCCGGTCGTGGCGGGCGGTGCACGCGTCATCTCCGTGGCTGCGGTGCTCGGCAAGGGCGCGGCCGATCCAAGTGTGGCAGAGCGTGGTTCGCAGGCCCGCGGCGCTGCTGCTTCGGCCGCTGCAGGTGGAGCGGGTTCAACCAGACCGAAAGGAGGCGCCTTGAGGGCCTGCCCAGGATGTAGCGCGATGATCGACCCCGCGCTGCCCTTCTGTCCGCAGTGCGGCGTCCGCGCAACTCCGCACACCGGCACCGGCTCGGGTTCGAACTGCACCAGCTGCGGCAATTCGGTTCAAATGGGCGTGGACAAGTTCTGCGCGAAATGCGGCGCGCGCGTCGCGACCGCCAACGAGGCGCCACCCAAGCCAAAAACCGCAGTCTTCACCGCGAAAGGCACCGGCACATCGACTCCGAAGATCGCTATCATCGACGACGCGGGCGCGGTAAAGCAGACCATCACCATCGACCACGCCGAGACGTCGATCGGGCGCATTGATGGCGACATGCGCTTCCCGTCGGATCCGTATCTCTCGCCGATGCACGCGCAGTTTTCGTTCCGCGACGGGCAGCTTTTCATACGCGACCTTGGTTCGCGCAACGGCACGTGGCTATTCATTGACACCCCGTACCGACTGCAGGATGGCGACACCATCCTCATTGGGTCGCAGATTCTCAGGTTTCGGCGCCTCGGGTACCCCGGGCCACATCCACCGGAAGCCGATCAAACGCGGCGGCTGGGTTCACTTACACCGAATGCCGACGTCGCACTGCTGGCGCAGCTCCGCGCCGACGGCTCTGCGCGTGATACCTGCCACCTGTCGCCGGGCCGGACCATCAAGATCGGGCGTGAAGAGGGCGACTGGGTGTTTCCATTCGACCAGACGATGAGCGGCAGGCACGCCGAAATTCGCGGCGAGGATCTGGAGTTCATCGTGATCGACGACGGGAGCCGCAACGGCATTGCCGTGAGCGTGCGCGGCGAGCGGCCGGTGAAACCCGGACAGAAACTGCTGATGGGTGACCAAACGATGCGCGTGGAGAGCCTGTGAGCGAAGTAAAGACCTGCCCCACCTGCGGCACCGAGTATCCGCTCTCTGAGCGATTCTGTCCGAGGGACGGAACGGCGCTCCGCGGTTCCAATCCGAATGCGGACCTCGTCGGCTCCATCGTCCACGAGAAGTTTCACGTAATGAAAAAACTCGGCGAAGGCGGTATGGGCGCCGTCTATCTCGCTGAGCATGTGAAGATGGGGCGCAAGGTCGCGCTGAAGGTGATGAATCCCGGCATGCATCAGGACGCGGATGCCATCGCCCGCTTCAACCGCGAAGCAAAGAATGCGAGCCAGTTGAACCACCCCAACGTCTGCGCCATCTACGACTTTGGCGAGACGCCCGAGGGCATGATCTATCTCGCGATGGAATTCATCGAGGGATCGAGCCTGAGCGGCGTGATCGAGAAGAACGGCGCGCTCACGCCGGCCCGCGCCGCCAGCATCATCCATCAGGCCGCGGACGCACTGCAGGTGGCCCACGACTACGGCATCGTGCACCGCGACCTGAAGCCCGACAACATCATGATCGCCAGGGCTCGCGATGGCAGCGACATGGTGAAAGTCGTGGACTTCGGCATCGCCAAGGCAAGTTCCAGCGACGCACAAAAGGTCACAAAGACGGGCTTGGTGGTCGGTACGCCTGAATACATGAGCCCCGAGCAATTGGCTGGGGACAAGCTTGACGGCCGCAGCGACATTTACTCGCTCGCGCTCGTGGCGTTCAACTGTCTCACGGGCACGCTTCCCTTCCCGAGCAACAGCGCGCAAGAAGCGATGATCATGCGGCTCACTGACCAGCCGAAGACGCTGGCAGAGATGAAGCCCGATCGCACGTGGCCCGACGAGCTGCAGGCGGTGATGGACAAGGCGCTGGCGCGCGATGCTGCGGAGCGGTACCAGAATGCGGCCGAGTTTGGACGGATGCTTTCGCGCGCGGTAGCGAACATGCCGCAGACCTTGATTGCCGAGGCGGGCACGCAGGTCATGGGCGCGGGTGCGGCGGTCGCGGCAGCAGCGGCGAAGACAGCCGCGGTGCCCAAGACCCGCATCGGCGGGCTGGCGGATCGTGGCGGCGCTGTGACGCCACCGGCTCCGGCGCCGGTCGTCGAGGCTCCGAAGAAGCGTGGACTGCCGATGCCGGTGATGGCTGCAGCGGCAACGATCATCATTGGAGTGGGCGGGTGGTTTGCGGCCACTCAGATGGGCAAGGGCGGGAACGGGTCTGGTGGAGAGTCGACTGGAACGCAGACTCCCCAGGTGCAGACGCCCGCCCAGGGAGCGGTGACTCCCCCACCGGCAGGCAACCCCCAAATATCCGGTGCTAGTGGGACGGCCCCGATCAACAGCAGCAAAGGGGCCGTGCAGCCGCTTAGCACGCCAACCAATAAGGCACCCGCGCCTGCAGGCGGAACTAGCACGCCGACCGTCGACTACTCGGCTGAAATTTCGCGTTGGGAGCAGATCTTGGGCGATCCCGCCGCGACTACTGCACGCGCACGAGAGGCGGTCGGCGTCCTTGAGGGGGTCATCGACAACACATCTGGCCCGACGCGGGCCAGCGCCTATTACGTGCAGAGCATGGCCTACGCCGTGCTTAACGATGACAAAGCCTGTGGTGCCGCGCGAGCCGCGCTTTCGGGCGGGGTACAGGGCGCGCACCGGCGTGCCGCGCAGACATTTGTCGATGCGGCCTGCAAGTGACCCACATCACCGTTCTTTCGCGATTCACCTGCTAGCTACTCGCCGCACCCCCGCGCTACTGTCATATTTCGTGACCGTGCACATCAACTGGCCAGCCAACTGATCTCGTCGTGACTGATTCGCAACAGAGCAGCGGCGAGATCATCGTCAACGTCTTCGGACGCACTGACGTCGGTCGCACGCGCGAGCACAACGAAGACTGTTTCATCGTCGCCGACCTGACGACGGGGAACGCCACGCTGCAGCCTGAGGTTCGGTCGCACAAGCCCGGCGAACGCGGCTCGCTCTTCATGGTCGCCGACGGCATGGGCGGCGCCGCAGCGGGTGAAATCGCCAGCGCCATGGCCACCGAGGTCGTCCTCTCCGAGCTCGAGCTGCGCTGGCGGCATGCGCCAAACGCCACCGCCGATACGTTCGTGCGGGCGCTCAAGGCGGCCACCGAGGCAGCGAACGCCCGCATACACAAGTACGCTGCAGAGCATCCTGAGAATCGCGGTATGGGTACCACCGCGACCATCGCGGGCATTCTTGGTGAGACGCTGTTCCTGGCCCAGGTTGGCGACAGCCGCGGATACCTCGTCCGCAACGGCCACGCGATCCAGATCACGAAAGACCAATCGCTGATGCAGAAGCTCATTGAGGCGGGTGAGCTCACCGCCGAAGAAGCCGAAGTCAGCGAGCGCCGCAACATCATCCTGCAGGCCTTGGGTCCGGAACCGATCGTGAAGGTGGACCTCACGACGCAGCAGGTGCGCCGCGGCGACACCCTGATCCTCTGCAGCGACGGCATGTCCGGGCAGATGCGGGCCAACGATATCGCGCGCATCGTCGGCGAAGACAGCGATCTGGTGGCCACCTGCCGCAAGCTGATCGATCTGGCCAACGAAAACGGCGGCCCGGACAACATCACGGTGATCGCCGCGCGATTCGAGGGCGAGGGGTTGCGCCCCGCCGACGCCGAGCAGCCTGAGCACAAGGTGTACGCCAGCGAATCGGACGCTCGTGCAACCGTGCCGGTGAGCGCGGCGTCGATCCCCGAGTTTGAGCCTGATGCGATCACGGCCGAAGTCGATGCCGTGACCGTACCTGTCCCAGCCGTTACAGCGCCCGCAGCCGACGCAACGCCGGCCACGCGCACTTCCGGCGGCGCCGCTGGTGCCTCGCCGGCGACCGCCGCCGCAGGTGAACGGCGTATTCCGGTCGGCGTGCTCCGGATCATCTTCGGCTCAATCGCCGTCCTGCTGGCGCTCTACTGGATCCTGGTCATCGCCACGGACAAGTAGCGACATCGCATGCGCGTTGAGTTCCGCATCACCAGCGGCGCCCGCGCCGGCCACGTGGAGACGTTCGACAAGAGCCTGATCACCATCGGGCGCCACCCATCGAACGATCTCAAGTTCGACATCGAGCGGGACACCGACGTTTCGTCGAAACACGCCGAGGTCCACATCGCGGGCAACGTCGTCACGCTCGTGGACCTCAACAGCACGAATGGCACCTTCGTGAATGGTCGGCAGATCGAGGGCCAGCGCACGATCGGCGGCGGCGACGTACTCGGGTTTGGCGAGTCGGGCCCGCGCGTGGAAGTCTCGGGGATTCCCAAGGCTGGTCCCGCTCGACGCGATACCACCGCCCGCATCGCCGAGGCTGTTGAAAAACAGACCGGCAGCATGCGGAAGATGATCGGCGGGCTCGCGGTACTCGTGGTGGCCGGGGTCGGCATTGCCTTTTGGTTTGGCAATCGCGGGGCGGCGGATGCGCAACGGCAGGTGGCGGCGCTGATGCACCAGAATGATTCCATCGCGCGAATGCTTGAGCAGACCGTGGGCCAGCTCACGGGCAAGAGCGCGGGCGTCGATTCCGCGCTCCAGGCAGCGAAGCGTGAAAGCGACGAACTCCGAAGCAGGCTGCAGGCTGCCGCAAGCAACGGTGATGCGGCCACCGTCGCCGCGCTGACCTCCGACCTCGCGGCCTCGGCAAGTCGCAGACGGGGACTGATGGGCGCGGCACAGGTCGATTGGGAGGCCGTGAACGCCCGCAATGCGCCGGGCATGGTCTTCATCGTGGTGCAGGCCGAAGACGGGTCAAACAGCAGCGGCACCGGCTTCAACGTCAGTCCGTCGGGACTGATCGTGACGAACCGCCATGTCGTGCGCGATGCCAGCGGGCGCCCGGCCAAGATGGTGGTGGTGAAGTTCGAGGGCGCTGCGGCCGACGTGAAGTTCAAATCAGTGCGGGTGTTAAAAGTGAGCGAGACCGATGAGCTTGCCTGGCTCAAGCTCGATGGCGGCGGCCC
>JARIET010000173.1 GCA_031127185.1 Gemmatimonadota bacterium
GCCCAGCCTCAACCCGCTGGTCCGACGATCGATCGTGCAGCCGCTGGCATTCGCGCCACACGCAACACCGACGCACCGGCTGCGGTCGACCCACTTCCGCGGCGCGAACCCACCAACCAGAACAAGGCCATGATGATTGTCGGTGGAGCGGCACTCATCGCGGGTGCAATAATCAACGATGATGTCGGCACCATCATCATGGTGGGCGGCGCAGGCTTCGGACTCTGGGGCCTATGGAAGTACCTCGAGTAGTGCGCTGACCCATGGCCCTCCGCCTCCCGAAACGCATCGCGCTGGTCCTTGGCGGCGGAGGGCTGAAGGGGTTTGCGCATATCGGGGCGATTCGCGCACTGGGCGAGCGCGGAATAACGCCGGAGGTTGTGGCGGGCACGAGCATCGGGTCGTTGATTGGCGCTGCGTACGCTGGCCGCATGCCGGTTGACGACATGGAACGGCGGGCAATCGCGCTCAAGCGCGCCCACCTGTTCAAGCTCGACCATGTGCACATGGTGACACGACGGATGCAGTCGCCGTCACTGTACCTCGCCGGTCCGCTCGAAACGCTGGTGCGGGATATCGTGCCAGCGGGGCGCATCAGCCAGCTCCCGATTCGCCTCCTCGTGAACACGGTTGACCTTGAGCGGGGTTCACCCGTGGTGTGGGGACTTCCCGGCCTTGAAGCCGTCAGCGTCGCCGAGGCGGTGTACGCCTCGTGCGCGCTTCCAGGGTTCTTCCCGCCCCGTGTGATCGAGGGGCGCACCTGCGCGGACGGCGGAGTGATGGACAATCTGCCGAGCGCTGCGGCGTCGCACGGCGTGGACGCGGTGATCGCCATTGATGTGGGCAGCACGAGTGTGGTCGAGGCACGCGATATCAAGGACAAGGGGTTTGCTGCCATCTTCATGCGGGCTGCGCAGACGATGATGCGGACCATGCAAACGGACTCGCTGGCCCGCTGGAGCGGCCCCCCCATGCTGCTCGTGCGGCCCGAAGTCTGGAAGTACAATTGGTTTTCATTTGCCCACACGCGGCAGATCATTGACGCCGGCTACGCGGCCACGCACGAGGCGCTGGACCGGATCGGCGATGCGCTCTGCGGAACCGGCGGGCTGTTCCCGCGGCGCGAGGTCGAACTCAGTGTCGACCGCGGCGCATGCATCGGCTGCACCCTGTGCGCGAGCCTCGCGCCCGGCCTCTTTCGCATGGACGCGGACGGCAAGGCCACGCTGATCCGGACCACGGCCGAATGGTCGCGCGCCGACGGCGATTTTGTGCACCGATGTCCGGTCAAGGCCATCAAAGTGACGGCGGTGGATGGAGACTCGCGCCGCCAGACCATGGAATGGCGCACGCTGCCGACTGAAGAGGACCTCCCGGCAACGGATTGAGGTCGGCGACTGGGGACGGCGGCCGGTATATTTCGGCTTCACCACTCAACGCCATGTCATCGATCAACAGCTTCGGCGCGCGCTCGTCCCTCACGGTTGACGGGCAGACCTACGTCTATTTCAATCTCAGCGGTGCCGCGAAGGTGGCCGGCTCCACCGTGAACACGCTTCCCTTTTCGCTCAAGGTGCTCCTGGAGAACCTGCTGCGAAACGAGGACGGCGCGTTCGTCACGAAGGCCGATGTCGAGGCCCTCGCCACCTGGAACGTCAAGGCGACGCTCGACAAGGAAATTGCCTTCCGCACCGCGCGCGTGCTGCTGCAGGACTTTACCGGCGTGCCCTGCGTCGTGGATCTCGCCGCGATGCGCGACGCGATCGCCGCACTCGGTGGCGACCCGTCCAGGATCAATCCGCTCCAGCCGGTGGATCTCGTCATCGACCACTCCGTGCAGGTGGACGAATACGGGGTGGAAGCCGCGATGTTGATCAACACGAAACTGGAATACGAGCGAAACCTCGAGCGGTATCAGTTCCTGCGATGGGGTCAGGGGGCGTTATGCAATTTCCGGGTGGTGCCACCGGGCACCGGCATCTGCCATCAGGTGAATCTCGAATACCTGGGCCAGGTGGTCTTCACCGGCATGGATGGCGCAGAGAAGCTGGCGTACTGCGATTCGCTCGTGGGGACCGATTCACATACCACGATGATCAATGGACTCGGCGTACTCGGCTGGGGTGTTGGTGGAATCGAAGCCGAGGCAGCGATGCTCGGCCAGCCGGTCTCGATGCTGATTCCCGAAGTCATCGGATTCAAGCTCACCGGCAAGTTGCCCGCCGGCGCGACGGCCACCGACCTCGTGCTCACCTGCACCGAGATGCTGCGCAAGAAGAAGGTGGTTGGCAAGTTCGTCGAGTACTACGGCGACGGGCTCTCCTCGCTTGCCCTCGCGGATCGTGCGACCATCGCGAACATGGCGCCTGAGTACGGCGCAACGATGGGATTTTTCCCTGTGGACGACGAGACGCTGAAGTACCTGCGGCTCAGTGGCCGCAGTGAGCATCAGGTGAAGCTCGTGGAGGCGTATTGCAAGGCGCAGGGGCTGTTCCGGGAGAATGGCGCCGCGGATCCCGTCTACACGGACACGCTGTCGCTTGATCTGTCCACGGTCGTGCCGTCGCTCGCCGGCCCCAAACGGCCGCAGGACCGCATCCCGCTCACCCAAGTGAGCACCAACTACGACAAATCGTTCCGCGAAGAGCGCGAGCGCGTCGCAAAAGGCGGAACCGCATCATACGAACCTGCTGCCGTGGCGACATCGCACCGTGGTGAGTCGTTCGACCTGCGCGACGGCGCCGTGGTCATTGCCGCCATCACCAGCTGCACGAACACCAGTAATCCGAGCGTGATGCTCGCCGCAGGTCTCGTTGCGCAAAAGGCGCACGCGCTGGGCATCAAGCCAAAGCCGTGGGTGAAGACATCGCTGGCGCCCGGGTCGAAGGTGGTCCGCGACTACTTCGCCAAGGCCGGAGTTCAGCCTGCCCTCGACGCGCTCGGATTCCAGATCGTGGGCTACGGCTGCACGACTTGCATTGGCAACTCGGGGCCGCTCCCGGAAACCGTCTCGAAGGCGATCGATGACGGCAAGCTCACGGTTGCCGCCGTGCTCTCCGGCAACCGGAACTTCGAGGGCCGCGTCAACCCGCAGACGCGCTTCAACTACCTCGCGTCGCCGCCACTGGTGGTGGCCTACGCGTTGGCGGGCCGTGTGGACATCGACTTCGAGACGGAGCCAGTCGGGACAGGTGCCAAGGGGCCGGTCTTTCTTCGCGACATCTGGCCGACGCCGAAGGAAGTCGAGGACATCGTGCTGACGAGCGTCAAGCGCGAACAGTTCGAGCAGGAGTACGGTGACGTGTTTGGCGGCGATGCTGAATGGAAGGCCATCGCGGTGCCGACGGGTGATCGGTACGCGTGGGACGAAAAGAGCACGTATGTGAAGCACCCGCCGTATTTCGAGGAGATGACGATGACCCCGCCCGGTGTGCGGCCAATCGCCAACGCGCGTGTGCTGGGCATGTTCGGCGACTCGATCACCACCGACCACATTTCGCCGGCCGGGTCGATCGCCGAGAAGAGTCCAGCTGGGCAGTGGCTCCTCTCGCTGGGCGTGCCGAAAAAGGACTTCAACTCGTACGGCGCACGCCGCGGCAATCACGAGGTGATGATGCGCGGCACCTTTGCCAATATCCGCCTCAAGAATGAACTCACCGCCGGCATGGAAGGGTGGTGGACACGCACGTCACCGGGCGCCGAGCCGACGAGCTTCTTTGCCGCAAGCGAAGAATACCGGAACGCAGGCACGGCGCTGGTGATTCTTGCGGGCAAGGAATATGGCACAGGCTCGTCGCGTGACTGGGCCGCCAAGGGCACGATGCTGCTCGGCGTGCGCGCCGTGATCGCGGAGAGTTTCGAGCGAATCCATCGGTCGAACCTCGTCGGCATGGGCATCATTCCGCTCGAATTCGTGAATGGTGAAACGCGCCAGTCTCTGGGACTCACGGGCTTTGAGTCGTACACAATCGAAGGGCTGGCGGATTCGATGAGCCCGCGTGCCACGCTGACGGTGAAAGCGGTTGGCGATGGCGGCGCAGTGAAAACCTTTAGTGCACGCAGCCGGATCGACACGCCCGAAGAGCTGAACTACTACAGGAACGGCGGGATTCTGCCGTATGTGTTGAGGAACCTGGCCCGGTAGCACCGCTTCACGACAATGCCCCGCACCGTTGTGATCGTCAATCCAGCCGCAGGACGGGGACGCGGTGCCCGGCAACTTCCCGCAGTGCGCGCGGCGTTCGCTGGTCATGGGATCGACGATGTTCGGCTCACTGAGCGCCGAGGCGACGAAGCGCGGCTGGTGAACGAAGCGCTTGTTGCGGGCGCGGAGATACTCGTGATCGTTGGCGGCGACGGCACCTGGGGCCGCTGCGCGGGCGCGGTACTCGACGCAGGCGCTGGGGATCGCGCGCGGCTCGCATTCGTGACATCCGGGACCGGCAACGACTTTGCCAAGAACCTGGCGGCGCCCTCCACCAACATCGAAGCCATGGCCGTGCTCGTGGCGCAATCGAGCCGCGAGAGGCGCGTGGATGCCGGTGTGATCGAGAGTGGCGGTCACACGCACTGGTTCCTCAATGTCGCCGGCTTTGGGTTTGATGCAGTTGTGCTCGAGGACACCAGCAAGGGCGGCGCCCTTGGCGGTTATGCGGTGTACATCGCGGCGGCGCTAGGTCGGCTGCTCAGTTACCCAGGCTTTGCCTACACCGATGGTGGCGCCCACGGAGAGAGTCGCCTGGCCATGATGCTGGTGTTTTCGAATGGATCGAACTTCGGCGGCGCATTTCGCATCGCGCCGGCCGCACGTGTGGACGATGGTGTACTGGACTGCATTGAGATCGGCGATGTGCGCGGCCTGGCGCGGGTGCCGCTGTTTGTGCGCGCGATGCGCGGGGCACACATCGCCCACCCCAAAGTCACGGCCAACCGGGCTGCGCGGTTTGCGCTGACGTTCAGCGGGGCGCCGCAGTGTGATCTCGACGGCGAGTTGGTGCAGATGGCGTCGCGCGACCTGATGGTACGCTGCGCCCCGAGCGCCCTCCGGGTGATCGTGCCCTAGAATGCAAAAGCGGTGCCGCCCGCAGACGGCACCGCCCGAACTGCTCGGCGCTACCCCGCTACGGCCAACTGGTTGGCGGCGTCATCGGGTTGAGGAAGCACCCCGTGGGACCGACTCCGCGAAACAGCGTTGGCTGATGCACGGGCGGAATCGACTCCGACTCGGTCACGGCCAGACCGCAGCCGCCCGTCGCCATCGAAATCGCCACAATCCGCCGCACGAACGGCGTGCTCGTCATTTCCTCCCACTCGAAGCCGTCCCAACGCACGACGTGTCCGTTGCCGGTTCCGAGGTACACCTCGGTGGGGCTGCGCACAAACAAGCCAATGCTCGGCTGGCCAAACAACGCCGTGGGGACCGGCGTGCGGTCATTCGCCAACTGGTCTGTCATTGGCACATCAACCCACGTCGCACCATCATAGCGCAAGAGCACGCTGTCGCCGACCGCGTAGATGTTCGATGCGCTGCTGCCGGAAATCTTGACGAGTTTCCGGGTCGTGGGACTGCTGACCGAAGCCCAGGACGTGCCGTTGTAGCGGAGGATCCGGCCGCCCGCCCCCACCGCCCAGATGTTGTTGGCCGCCGAGCCCCAGACGCCATAGAGTGGTCCGCCCAGCCCCTGCGTGAGCGTGCACCCGACGCTGATAGTGCACTGGGATACCCCTTGGTCTCCAACCGCCCACGCCGACGACCCTGATCCCCACACGCCGAAGTATTCGCCCAGCGGTCCGCCCGGCGCGATGCTGTCCGTGACCACTGTCCAGTTGCTGCCGTTCCAATGCATGATGGTGGCTTGCTGCCCGACCGCCCAGGCACGCGTCGGGCCGTCGCTCCACACGCCATTGAGCGCGAGCAGTGTGCGCCTGTTGGGCGGCTGGTTATCCACGGTCCACTTCGTGCCGTCCCAGCGTCCAATGAACCGCGCGTTGCCAACGACAAATGCGCTCGTCGCCGAGTTGACCCACACGTCACGCAGCGACGGGAGGTAGCTCTGCAGCGACGTGCTGGTCTGGGTGACACGGTGGATCACTCCATACTGTGATCCTGAGAAGAACGCTTGACCTCCACGCGGATCGGCCCAGGGCCTGCCACTGAGAAACGTGAGCCGCTGGCGTCCAATCTCCGTCCAGCCCGAACCATCGAACTTGTAGAAGGCACGGTCCACGAGTGCGCTATCACCGGCCGCGTAGATCTCGGTGGGACTGACAGCTGCAATGCGTACGCGCCGAATGTTA
>JARIET010000174.1 GCA_031127185.1 Gemmatimonadota bacterium
AATCGCCGAGGCCATGGGCGATCCCACACGGGCTGTCGCAGAGGCGAAGCTTTTTCTGGCGACGTATGACAAACCCAGCCCCCGCGCCAAGCCTTGGGTGACCGAGGCTGAGGAGCGGATCAAGCGGATGGGCGGCTCGGTCGAACCTGCGCCACGCAAGGCTACCCCCTGACGCGAATCGGTACCTCGGCAATCGCCAACTTGCCGAACGACTGATAGTTTTTCGCTGTACCCGCTTCCCAATCGGAGCCCGTTCCATGCGCCTGCGTTCACTCCTGCTCGTTGCCCTGTTCGCCCCCCTCGTCCTCCCGGCCCAGGGCCGCGGTGGCGGCGCCAACTGGGCCGATTCCATCAAGTTCAAGTACTCCGCCTCTCCGCAGCTCGAGAAGCTGAAGGCCGAAGCAAGCGCTGAGATCGACAAACAGGCCAAGCTCATTCAGGTGATGGTCGACAAAGTCTTCTCGTTCGCCGAGCCTGGATTCCAGGAGTTCGAGACGATGAAGTACCTCACAGGGGTCCTTGAGAAAGAGGGCTTCAAGATCACGCGCGGCTACGCGGGAATGCCGACCGCTTTCGTGGCACGCTGGGGCTCGGGCAAGCCCGTGATCTCCCTCGGCTCCGACATCGACGACATTCCGCAGGCGAGCAACAAGCCCGGCGTCGGCTATCACGATCCGATGATCGCTGGCGCTCCGGGTCACGGCGAAGGTCACAACGCCGGCATGCCGCTCAACGTCGCCGCTGCCATCGTGGTCAAGAAAATCATGGAGCGCGACAAGATTCCGGGCACGCTCGTCCTCTGGCCCGGCGTCGCCGAAGAACTGATGAGCGGCAAGGCCTGGCTCGTGCGAGAGGGCCTCTTCAAGGACGTCGACATCACCATCTTCACCCACGTCAGCAACGACCTCGGCGTGTCGTGGGGCCAGAGCAGCAGCAACGCGCTCATCTCGGCGATCTTCAAGTTCAAGGGCTCAAGCGCGCACTCCGCCGGCGCACCCTGGCGCGGCAAGAGCGCCCTCGATGCCGTGATGCTGATGGGCCAGAGCTGGGAGTACAAGCGCGAGCACCTCGATCTCCCGCAGCGCTCGCATTACATCATCCTCGACGGTGGTGACCAGCCGAACGTCGTTCCGTCAACGGCCAGCATCTGGTTCTACTTCCGTCATCTCGATTACGATCGCACGATGGCGATGTTCGACGACGCCAAGAAGATGGCTCAGGGCGCCGCGATGATGACCGGGACGCAGGTGGACACAGTCATGATGGTCGGTTCCGGATGGAGCGCACACTTCAGCCGTCCGGTGGCCGAGGCAATGTACGCGAATATCGCCAAGGTCGGAATGCCGAAGTGGGACGAAAAGGATCAGGCCCTCGCGCGTGGCCTGCAGAAGGAACTCGGCCAGCGCGAAACCGGGCTCTCCAACGCCACAGGCGGTAGCCTCGGTGGCCCAGCCTCTGAGGCGAGTCGCACTGGCGGTGGATCCGACGACATCGGCGACGTGGCATGGTCGGGCCCAACAGTCACGCTGCGGTTCCCGTCCAACATTCCCGGTACGCCTGGCCACAACTGGGCCAACGCCGTGGCAATGGCAACGCCCATCGCACACAAGGGTGTCGTTCAGGGCGCCAAGGTGCAGGCGATGACCATCCTCGACATCCTGCTGACGCCGCAAATCGTGACCGATGCGCAGACCTATTTCGCCGAGCAGACGCGCACGGTGAAGTACAAGCCGTTCTTTGCTGCCACCGACCAGCCGCCCATTTGGTTGAACAAGGAACGAATGGAGAAGTTCCGGCCGGAGATGGTGAAGTTCTACTACGACGAAACGAAGTTTTCGACCTACCTGGAGCAGCTCGGCATCACGTATCCGACGCTGCGGCGCATCGTGCCGTAAAGCCCGGACTCGGCCGGGATCTCAGCACTCTCGGTTGAAGCATTCGACATAAACAAAGGCATCACACAACGAATCTGGCTTGTGTGATGCCTTTGTCGTGTGCTCTTGTTCTGGTTTGATGATCTAGCCGCGAAGCCGAGACCCTGGTCAGTGCAGCGGCGAACCCGCAATGCCGCGCATCAACGCACGACCGGCATCACGGCCACGTACTCCACGCCGTCGCTGTCGCGGCGGAGCACGAGCGCGGTGTGCTCGTCGCCGCCAAGCAGCTGCCAGTTCTTATGAATCAAGAGCCGGGCGATGACGCGGCCCGCTGCCGGGTTGAGCACGAACCAAGACGCCATTGAGTCCGCGCGCACCGGAAACGCCCGCAACCAGACGTTCGGCCCCATCACCCGCAACGATTCGATCGTCGAGAGTTCGCGCGGAATCGGGAAGCCGGAGCCGAAGACGGCGTTCAGCCGCGACTCTGTGTCCGGATCCGGACCACTCCGTTTGCTGAGAGCAATCAGCGAGTCGCGATGTAGCGTCACGCCTGTCCGATCGAAGGGCGGCCGACTGATAGGGAGCGCGATTCTCGTGCTCGGCTGATCGGTGCCAAGGCCGATCTCTACCGTGTTCCCGCCGCGCGGCATGTAAACAATCCGTCCATCGACGGATGCTACGAGCGTTTCACCGAGGAACGGAGTGCGATACACTGTCGTTCCTTCTAGCGTGAAGGTACGGCCTCCCTCCGTCTTGGTCAGCGCCTGCCGGTAGACGTAGGACACGCCCCAGGCTCGCCGGCCGAGTTCGGTAAGCGTGCGCGTTGTGGCGTCAAAGAGCCCGATGTTTGCAGTATCGGTGATTATCCCGTCTGGTGCGTCCAGTCGATTCGGCGCGTAGGTGATGATGAACCGACGCGCGCTCATCGGCCCACGAACTGTCGCCATCGTCTCACGCGGCCCTGTGGGTTGCACGGTGTAGAGCGGCGTGCCCTCGGCGCGCCAGGCGATGATCCGCGAGCCCGGACCACCGATCGCGATGACCGTGTCGCCAAAAGCGTACAGCGACGCGAGGGTCTCGAATGCACCCGGGCCTGCGCCCTTGCGCCCGAATGTTCGCACCTGCTTCCCTCCCGCGTCGACAATCACGATGCGCGAGTTTCCGCCGTCGCCTATGGCGATCTGCCCATTCGGGAGCAGTGCCGCGCCACCGATGCGAAAGAACTCAATCGCGCCGTCACGGCCAATCTCCACCCGCGGATCGCCGAATTTCCACTCGGGGAGCGGCGGCTGCGCACTCGCGGGCGCTGCAATGAGCAACCCCGCGGCGAACGCAGATCGCGCGAGCACTATTCGCTGCCGCTCAGCAGAATCTTCTCGATCCGCGCATCCGGGACGAGCCACATGACCTCCACGGCCAGATAGAGCGCCACGGCGATGTACGGATGCACGAACGCGAGCCCGATTGCCGCGAGATAGATCAGAAGCGACGCTTTCCCCTTGATGTCGCTGCCCAGCGCCTTGGCCAGATGCGAATCATCACCGTGATGCGCTACGAGCGAACGCGTGAGAAGAAAGTAGGCAAACCCCGCGCCGCAAAGCATCACCCCGTAGATGGCCGTGGGCGTCGTGGCAAAGTGCGACTCGCCCATCCAGAGGGTACCGACCGGAACGAGCGAAAGCCAAAACAGCAGGTGCGAGTTGGCCCAGAGAATCTTGCCATTCACCCGCTTCACAGCCTGCATGAGGTGGTGATGGTTGTGCCAGTAGATGCCGAGGAAAATGAAACTCATCAGGTACGCCAGCAGCGGCGCCGTGAGCGGCTTCAAGTCGGCGAGCTCGTGCCCCTCAGGCACCTTGATCTCAAGAATCATGATCGTGATGAGGATTGCCATCACGCCATCGCTGAATGCTTCGAGGCGGTTCTTGTGCATTCGCGGAATCTGGTGTGAATGCGGCGCCCGTCAACCAGCGTCGAGATTACTCGGCGAACATCTCGCGGAGGGTGGCGAGCGCGGCTTTGAGTGCTTGAGGGGACACTGCGCCGGAGCTGCGCCGCAGCCGGCGAAAGTGAAAGCAGTCGAGTTGATCAAGTACGATGTGGTTCTCCAGGCCATCGACCGTACACGCGACACGGTACGGATACGGGTGGCTTCCACGACTCAACGGCGCGGCGAGAACGGTAGTCTCGGATGCGTTTATGCTGTCGGGAGACAAGACCACCCACGGCCGATCCTTCTTAATCTCGTGGCCGATCGGCCTGCGGTGGCCGACAATCCGCACAATCTCCCCGCGGCGAATGGCACTCATTTGTCGACCTTGACCCAGAAGTCGGACCAGTCTTCCTCGGGAAGGTGGTCCTCGAAGTCGTCGTCGTCTTCGTACGCTTCGTGCTTCGCCATATGCAGCGCCGCCTCCGCCCACCCTTCGCGCACGGCTTTCACCCGCGCAATCACGATTTCACCCTTCCGCACCCGAAGCTCAACCTCGTCTCCAAGCCCCGCTTCCTCGATGACCGACTTCGGCAGCCGAATTCCGCGTGAGTTGCCGATTTTGACCAGTTTCGCCCGCATCCCACCTCCGAATGTAATTACATAGTAATCACATTCCGGACCGTTTGCGAGCAGTCGCGAGCGCATTCGCCAACGCTATCGGCAGATCAACACGCTGTCATCGTCTTTTCCGACAAGAACGTAGCGTTTCCTCGCCTTGCGAATGTGCGGTGCGAATGGCGACAATCATTAGATATGGCACCGACAAACGTCTCCGATCCGCGCTATTACCACAAAGTTGTGGACTGCCAGTGGGGCTGCCCCGCCCACACCAACGTCCCCGAATACATCCGCCTGATTGCCCAGGGCAAGTACGCCGAGTCGTACCTGATGAACCGGGAATCGAACGTGTTCCCGGGCATCCTCGGCAGAACCTGCGACCGACCCTGCGAGCCGGCCTGTCGCCGCGGCCGCGTGGACGGCAAACCCGTCGCCATCTGTCGGCTCAAACGCGTCGCCGCCGACTTGAAGGGCGACATCAGCGAGTTCCTGCCCAAGCCGCCGACCGTCGAGAATGGCAAACGCATCGCACTCATCGGCTGCGGACCCTCCTCGCTCACCGTCGCCAACGATCTCCGCCCACTCGGCTACGAAGTCACCATCCTGGAGAAGCGGGATCAGTCCGGCGGCCTGATGCGCTGGAATATTCCATCGTTCCGCCTCCCGCCGGATGTGCTCGATTACGAAGTGAACGCGATTCTCGACACCGGCGTCGAGGTGAAGTACAACTCGCCCGTCACGTCAATGAAGGCGCTGCTCGCAGAGAAGTACGACGCGATCTTCGTCGGCTCGGGCGCGCCCAAGGGCAAGGAGCTCGAACTTCCCGGCCGCCGCGAGGGCAACGCCGCCGAGGTGATCCACATCGGCATCGAGTGGCTCGCCGGCGTGCACTTCGCGCATATCGAGAAGATCGAGAAGCGCGTGCTGATCATCGGCGTCGGCAACACGGCGATGGACTGCTGCCGCACCGCCAAACGCGTGGGCGCCACAGACGTGAAGGTCATCGCGCGCCGCGGCCGCAAGCACTTCAAGGCGAGCCCCTGGGAGCTGGAAGACGCCGAGGAAGAGCTCGTCGATATCATCGAGAACCACGCCCCCAAGCGTTTTGTGTATGAAAACGGCAAGCTGGTGGGGATGGAGTTCGAGGTGCTCGAGTGGACGGAGAAGGAGGGCAAGGCCACGAGCAAGGTGATCGAGACGAAAGTGATCCCCTGCGACTCCGTCATCCTCGCCATCGGCCAAGACAATGCATTCGAGTGGGTGGAGCGCGACATCGGCATCGAGTTCGATCCCAAGTGGGACATGCCCGTCGTCGATAAGACCACGCACCAGAGCACGCTGAAGAACGTGTTCTTTGGCGGCGATGCCGCGTGGGGCCCGGCCAACATCATCTGGGCAGTGGAGCACGGGCATCAGGCCGCTATCTCGATTCATCAGCATCTGCAGGGGCTGCCCGTCAACGACCGTCCGGCGTACGGCATGAATCTCGTCAGCGCTAAAGTCGGCATGCACGCCTGGGCGTACAGCAACGACTACGACACGTCTCCGCGCCAGAAGATGAAGCACGAGGAACTGGTCAAGCGTTTTGCCAGCGTGCACACCGAGGTCGAGCTCGGATTCTCGCCCGAGCAAACCGCGCGCGAGGTGGAGCGCTGCCTCAACTGCGACATCCAGACGCACTTCACTGACAAGCTGTGTATCGAGTGCGACGCCTGCGTGGACATCTGCCCCACCAACTGTCTTACGATTGCGCCGGCCGGTGATGAAGCGGACCTGCGCACACAGCTCACGGCGCCTGCGACAAACCTGTCGCAGGAGATCTACGTCTCCGCCGCGCTCCCCC
>JARIET010000175.1 GCA_031127185.1 Gemmatimonadota bacterium
TCCGTTGGCGTCCGAGCCGTGCGTCGCCTACCTCTCGCACGCGGACTGCGGGCGACACGATACCGGCTGGAACCACCCGGAGCATGTTGGGCGGCTGCGCGCGATTCCGCGCGCGCTTCGTGAAGACTTCGAGCTCTTTGGGCTCGTCCAACATCGCGAGGGGCGTCACGCCACTCCGGACGAACTCGCGCTAGCGCACGAACCATCGTATGTGGCGATGGTGCGGTCCGTCGCCGAGAAGGGTGGGGGGCGACTCGATGCCGACACGGTGGAAAGCGAAGGGTCGTGGGACGCGGCGACGGCCTGCGCCGGCTGCGTGCTCGATGCCGTAGATCTCTCGCTGAGCGGCGAAGCGCTCCGAAGCTTTAGCGCTGTGCGCCCGCCGGGCCACCACGCATTGCGCGGCAGTGGAATGGGATTCTGCCTCTTTGGAACCGTTGGCGTTGCGGCGCACTATGCGCGGCAGGTGAAGAAGTTGGATCGTGTGTTGATCGTGGATTGGGACGTGCACCACGGCAACGGGACGCAGGCGCTGGTCGAGCACGATTCGGGCATTCATTTCGTCTCGATGCACCAGTGGCCCTGGTACCCGGGTACCGGCGCGCACGACGACCGCGGCCCGCACAAGAATGTCTGGAATGTGCCGATGCCGGCCGCGCGTCCTCGCGAGGAGTACATGACTGCCCTACTCACCGCCGTGGACGCGGCCACCGTTGGGTTCACTCCCGACCTGGTGATGATCTCGGCGGGGTTCGACTCGCTTGCTGGCGACCCGCTCGGCGGGTTTACGCTCGAACTCGATGACGTCACGCGGATGACTCGCGAGCTCGTGTCGCGCGCCGAGCAGTGGTCCGGCGGGCGCCTGGTGAGCGCGCTGGAGGGCGGTTACGCGCCGCAGCGGCTGGGTGAGGCGGCGGTAACGCACCTCAGGGCGCTGTTGTAGCACTGGGCTTGAAATGGAAACGGGGCCGCGCCTGAAGCGCGAACCCCGGTTCCATCGCCAACTTGGTGACTGAAAAGTCAAAAGAAAGCTGCTTCAGTCGGCGATGCTGTGCAATGGCGGTGACTCGTTCGTGCTTGGTAGAGTGCAACCCGCCGAAACGCGTCACCAATTCATCGCGGGTGCTACCGCGGTATTGCAGAGTTGCCGACGACGGGAGGACGGTGCTCCGCGCTACGGCCGCTCGGTGGACTCCAGCAGCGCCTTCCCGCGCGGATCGGCGCGCAGCTTGGCATAGCGGGGTGTCCTCCCGTAGTTGAGCAGCCACGGGTCGTGCTGCTCGACCGCCGCCTGCAGCGTCGCGAGCGCCGCCTCACGGTCGCCGAGTTCCATCAGCGTCGCCGCCACGATGCCAGCTGGCAGAATCCTTCCACCGTTCTGTCCGCGAAGCCCAGCGATGATGGCGCGCGCGTCCTCGGCGCGCCCTCTGCGGGCGAGCGCGAACGCGTATACACCCTTAGCCTCGAACGCTCGCAGCCCCGGAAGCGACGCTGAAATCGCGCCGACGCGAATTGCCTCGTCGTGCTTGCCCGCGAATGAGAGGACTTGGGCGAGCGCGCTGAACCCGATTGCAAATGTGGTGTCGTTGGCCAGCACGGCTCGAATGCCTACCTCGGCCACGGCGTACTTGCCTTGCGCTAGCTCGGGGAAGTGCGCTGTCCGCATAATGAGTGAGCTCGGCTCCAAAACTCTGGCACGATCGAGTGCTTCCTGCGCCTCGTCCAGCCGGCCGATGTGTGTCAGGAACAGGCCGTACCAGAATCGCGCAGTCGCTGACGTTGAATCCAGTTGAATCGCGTGCGCGAACTCCCCGGCGGCGTCGGCGTTTCGCCACTGGAATGCACTTGTGAATGCCTTCGCCGCCCATGCGTCGGCGATTGTCGAATCGACGGCCAGCGCGCGATCCGCCGCCGCTCGTGCAAGGGTCGCCAGAGAGTCGGTGTTGCCGTCGTCGTAGTAGGGCAGCGCGGCATACGCGAGTGCAGTGGCAGCGTGCGCGCGCCCGTACTTGGGGTCGCGAGTCACAGCCTGCTGAAAGAGCCCAATCGCCTGCCGAATTGCCGGCGCTGTGCGCCGATTCCAGAGATAGAGCCCTTGCAAATAGAGCGAATGTGCTTCGGGATCGGCCGTTTCCTGCCGTACCAATGCCCCGGTTGGCACCGTGGATAGGGTTGCCCGGAGTTGCGTCGCTACCGCGCGAGCGATCTTGTCCTGCAGCGCGAAGATGTCCTGCGCACTCTCGTCGTTCTTCTCGGACCAGAGCACCGAGCCGTCCTTGCCTGACACGAGCGTCACGGAGACGCGCACCCGGTCCTTGTCGCGCTGCACATTGCCCTGCAGCACGGAGCCAACCGCGAGTTGCCCGGCGATCTCGCGGGCGTCCAGGCCGCGCGCTGCCAAGGCGCGCGCGCTGCCGCGACCAATCACGTGCAAGCCCGCCTTCGCCAACGCGCTTGTGATTTCCTCAGCGAGCCCTTCGCCGAAGTAGTTGTTGGTTGAGTCGCCAGAGAGATTGGCCAGCGGCATCACGGCGATTGACTTGTCGGCGGTTGCCGCCGTGCCTCCGCGCATCTGCGGAACTGCCCACACTGCGACCGCCACGAGCAGCAGGGCAGCCACGACCAGCATTGCCGGCTTCATCCGTCCGCCGGTATGACCAGCGCTTGGCACAGCGCCGGTTGCGTGCCCGCCGCCTGGCGTCGACACCGTTTCGATTGATCGCAGCACGTCGTCAGCCGATGCTGGCCGATTCTCGGGCTGTTTCTCAAGACAGCGCATGACGAGCCCCGCGAGCGCCCCAGGCGTGTCCGGACGAAGGTCTCGTACCGGCTTCGGCGACTCGGCGAGGTGTGCGGCGAATACCCGCTGCGGAAGCGCATCGACAAACGGTGGTTTGCCGGTCAGGAGCTCGTAGGCCACGCAGCCAAACGCATAGAGGTCCACGCGATGATCGGCCGTCACGTCGCCCGCCACCTGCTCGGGCGCCATATAGGTCGGCGTGCCGATCGAGGTCCCCGCCTGCGTGAGTGTCATTCCCGGTGCCTGAGTGCGCGCCGCGGAGATGGCCTTGGCGATGCCGAAATCAGTGACGACCGCCGCGCCGTGCGAGAGCAGGATATTGTCGGGCTTGATGTCGCGGTGCACTACGCCGTGGGCGTGCGCATACGAGAGGGCGCGGGCCACATCGCGGAGCACGCTGACACACTCGGCAATTGGCAACGGGCCGTCCTTCGTCAGCCGGGCTCGCAACGACTCGCCAGCGACAAACGGCATCGTGTAGTACGGAATGCCTTCCGTGTCGCCGGCGGAGAGCAGCGGAACGATGTTGGCTTGTTGCAGCGACGCGGCGAGTTGGATCTCGCGTTCGAATCGCTCGGCGCTTACGCCGGCGGCGAGCTCCGTCGTAAGGACCTTGACCACCACGTCGCGCCGGAGCCGCGTCTCGGTTGCCACAAAGACACGTGACATCCCGCCGCCGCCGAGTTCGCGCTCGAGCGTGTAGGCGGTGCCCAGTGTGGACTGAAGCTGGGCGCGCAGATCAGCGGTCATGTTCGGAGCGATTGTCCATAGCGACAGCGCAAAGCTACGGTCGGATTCGGCATGCGGCCAGCAAAGACGCCGTTGGCTCTCATCGCCGGAGCCTCAGCCAATCACTCTGCCAGCCGCAATCCCAGCGGGACAAACCGCCGGAAGTCATCCAGGTTCGTCGTGGCCAGCGTCGCACTGCTCTCAATGGCACACGCGGCGATGAGGCAATCTGGGAGCGACGACCGTCGCCGTCCCCCGGCGTTGAACAACATCGCCGCATGCTCGGCGTGGGTTGCCGCAAGTGGCACCACGTCGGTCACAAGCTCACGTACCGCCTTACCGAGTCCGTACGGCAACGGGCCGCATTGAAACTCGGCCCAGGCAATCGCACTCATCTGCACCGACGCACCCGTCATCACCCACATGCGCAGTTGCCGGTCTTCCGGCGATCCCCGTTCCAATGATCGAATGAGGAAGCTGGTGTCGAGGTGGATCACTTGCGCCCACGTCGTGGGGTCTCTGCCACCCGCCGAACAGGGGCGGTGGTCCCCCAAATGCGTGCGATACGATCATTGTCCTGACGCAGTTGTCGGGCCTCGAGCACCCAGGTGTCGGCCGCCTGTGGGCTCAGTGCGAGCTGTTTCTGCAGCCGGTCCAGTGCCGCCAGCCGCGGATCGGCGTCGCCGGTGCGTTCACTGCGTCCGGCGCGCCCGGCACGGTCGGCGACGTGGATCGCCTCGCGCAGTGCCGCGGACTTGGACACGCCCAGACGACGCGCCATCGCCTCGAGGGTGCGCACGGTATCGGGGTCGAGCGAGTATGTCGCTTTGATCATTGGTATGGCCATAGTAACGAAAAGTATGGCCATGGGCATACGGGCGCAACGGTACGCCTTTCGACACCGACGGTAGATTCCCCTCATGTTTTGCCCCGACTGCGGCACATGGAATCGGAGTGCAGCCAAACAGTGTGCCAAGTGCACCACGGATCTGCCGGAAGTCCGTGCGTCGCCCGAGGTACCTGACGCGCTGATCACGTCGCTGCGCCAGGCGATGGGCAACCGGTACCGCATTGTCCGTCGGCTGGGCAGCGGCGGAATGGCAGACGTGTATGCCGCCGAACACGAGCAGCTTGGTCGCCCTATCGCGGTGAAGGTGATGCACACCCATCTCGCGCGCGATGGCGAAATGCGCGTGCGCTTCCGGCGCGAGGCCGAAGCGGCCAGCCGGCTGGTACACCCGCTGATTTGCACACCCTTGGATTATGGCGAGGTGGGCGAGGTGGTCTACCTCGTGCTCCCGTACCTTGGCGGCGGCTGCCTCGCGGATGAGCTGACGAAGCAGCGCACGATCAAGGTCGACAAGATCACGCGGGTCTGTGCACAAGTGGCAACCGCTCTCGACTACGCCCATCGGCAGGGCGTCGTGCATCGCGATGTGAAGCCCGACAACGTGCTCTTCGACGAGGACGGCAACGCGATTCTCACCGACTTCGGCATCGCCACGGCCCAGTTCCACGGTCGGCTCACCGCGGGCGGGCGCGCGATGGGCACACCGCACTACATGGCTCCCGAGCAGGCGATGGGAAAGACGCTGGACGGGCGCGCCGACTTGTATGCCGTTGGCGTGATGCTGTACGAATGTCTTGTCGGATTTCCCCCCTTCGACGGGCTCGACGGCTATTCGGTGGGCTACAAGCACGTCCACGAAAAGCCGGTGGCCATCACTGAAGTGGATTCGAACGTTCCCTCCGAGCTCGCGGCGATCGTGATGAAATGCCTGGAGAAGGATCCCGGAGCGCGCCCGCAACGAGGGGTCGAGTTGGCCGACACGTTGCTCGCCTTTCTCTCGCAGTTCGGCGATTTCACGCCGTCGCACGTCCGCGCGGTCAACCCGGACGAAGGGTCCGCCAGGGCGTGACTGCCGTGAACGCAGTCGCCGATGCCGCACGCGGCCGGCGGCTCGTCGAGGTCGCTGTCCCGCTCCCGTTCTTCGGGACCCTCACGTTCGACGCGGCTCCGGTCACGCGACACCCGGTGGTTCGCGGTTCGCGTGTGCTGGTTGCGGTACGCGGCCGCAAGGTGATTGGCATCTGCACTGGCGACACGCCCGCCAACGCACCGTCGCGGGCACCCGAGAAAGCAGACAAGATCAAGCCGGTCCTCGACGCGCTCGACGCCGAGCCGGTCTTCCTGCCGGATCTGCTGGAAGTGTGTGGATGGATCGCCGACTACTACGTGGCCCCGGTGGGGCTGGTGCTTCGCGCGGCGCTACCCATCGCGCTCGGCGCTGCCAGGCGCCCAGATCCAGCGGTGAAGACCAAGCGCATCCTGACCATCGCGCGTGAGCTGCCGACGCTTACCGAGCGTGACGCCGCGTTCAAGCGCGCACCGCAACAGCGCGCGCTGTACGAGTTCATCGAGGCACAGGGTCGGCGTGTGGAGGCGGATCGCGCGCTCGGTACGCTGGGTTGTTCGCCCGCAACCGTGACGGCGCTGGTGAAGCGCGGATTCGCGGCGGTGGAACGGGAAACGGTGAATCGCGATCCCTTTGCCTCGCGCGATTCTAGTGGGTCGCTGAACCCCGTCACCCCGACGCCCCAGCAAGCTGGAGTGATCGCAGCACTGAAGGCTGCGGACCCGGGTAGTGTGACGTTGCTGCATGGCGTCACCGGCAGCGGAAAGACGCTGGTGTATCTCGAGCTGCTCCATGAGGTGGTTGAGAACCGCGGGCAGGCGGCGAT
>JARIET010000176.1 GCA_031127185.1 Gemmatimonadota bacterium
ATACGCGGGACCGGCTAGGACGCCTCACCGACCCCACGATTTGATGCCTTCATACGGGTTTCCCCGAGTACGTCCGACATGGGAACAATGTAACATATTGCTTACTTTTGTAAACAAAATTGTAGAGATTTTTATTGGTTGGAATCACGGGGTTGCGGAAAGGCGCCCCAACAACCGCTCTACCGCGTCAACTATGGCATCACCGGCGCGGGACTCGGGAGAACGCGGAGCTGCTTGCCGTCGGCGCTCGTTCTGGGCGGCTAACGCCTTCAAGTTGTCCATGTGTGTCAGCACCGCTTGTGCCGAGGCGCGGGTGCCAACCATGTCAGTTGCGGTATTGGCTGCTGCCTCCCCAACGAACGCCAGAGCAGCATCGGCCACTGCGGAATACCGTGAGTTTGCAGTTCCGGGAATGTCGATCTTTGACGAAGCCCACCCCGCGGCCCCTCCGGCAGTCTGTTGTAGTTGACCCGGCAGGGACACCGGAGATCCTGTTCCGCGATACTGCATTTTACGAATGTTGTAGTCCTGAGAGGAGGAGGCTACGGCCTGCACCACATCAGACGCCAGAGCTGCTGGTTGAAAACCACCGAAATACCTTCCCGATGTAAAAGCCGCGGGAGATGCCGAAAAAAGGGTTTCCAAAAAGGAAGAAGCGGAGTACGGGGATAACCTGGAACGCATGCGCTCCGATACCCGCGCTATATCCCCCGCTACCTCCTCCTGAGCGTCCCCCACGACCCTCGAGAATGAAGCCGCGTCATTGGTCGCCTCTACCGCCTGCTGCGTGGCGACACCCGCGGCAGCTCCCCCAACATAGGCCGGTATACTCCGTCCCCGCGTAGCTAACGCCAATGTTGCCCCGCTGGCAGCTGCGGAAGCGGCGTACAGCGCACTCCCGGCCAAGCGCTGTCCTTCCGTACTAGACAGTATGTACGGGGTGTTCAGCGCGCGGCGCTCGGCGGCACGCTCGATTAAGAGGGTTCCGAAATCGTCCGCTAAGCTATTCTCCCTGGATATACCGCGCATGGTGTTGCCCACCCCAACGAAGAACTCGTCTGTCCCGTTCATTATGGAGGCGTATGCTGACCTTAGATAATCAGGAAGGCCTGGCTGTTCCGCGCGCTCGTTAGAGGACATGGCACTTCCTCTCCTGTCTTCCCCTCCACAGAAAGTAGCACAGGAGGAGAACAGTCAGCGATAACAATAGGCTCATGTAGTTTTCCAAGTCCATAAAGGCAGTATAACACAAAGTCACCGTGCGGCAATGAATATCCGCAGCCGCGGCGGGATAACACACGGGGACATGGGTGCTAGTATAGTTGTTAGTTTAGTATTTTTCTATATGGGAAATTTCCGTGGGATATTTTCCCGGACCGGGAAAGAAAGGTAGGCGCATGCGGAGGGAGGACCCAACTTTCAATCCACCCCACCCTCAGCAGCGGGGTCACTATGTAGCGGTGTGATCCCCGCGGCGGACGCCTCAAAGAATCCTTTCCTTGTGTGGGGGTTGGAGTGTGGGCAGCAATCACGCTTCCACTAACAGAAAGGCTACTCACATGTTCGCATACTCACACAAACGTTGCGTCAAGAAAGACGGATCCATCTTCTACAAGCACTTCCTCGTCAATGAGGACAGAGCGCTTGAGTTGCGTGGTCTGGAACCTGCGGCGCAAGCGGCTCTCGACAAGAAGGCCGAAGGGCACTATGTCGCGGACGGGATCGACGTCGATCTCACCGGTGCCGACATCCGCGAAGCCCTCACAGAGGCCACGGAGTTCGAGCCCGCGCGTCCTGTCACCTGGGCCGGCATGCCGTGCTATCAGGTCTACGGGATCAAGGCCGACTTCAGCAAGGCCACCTGGACGCAGCGTCCGTCCACAACGATCGTCGGTCTCTAACCGGCCGCCCCTGGCAACAGGGGCCTGCTTTTCAATCCCGACGACGGAGAAGTGCCTGGCGCAGGAGCAGCGACCCCAGGCTACCACTGATCCGGCTCCGGCTGGCCCACGTTACGGGCTATCCATTTACCGCACCGGTGTAAGCTACCGGGGCGTTGTCCAAACCCAGGACTACAAGAAGCCGCCTTACGGAATGCGGCGTCAGTCGGAGGAGCCCTCCCGTAAAGGCGAGCTCCGGCATGGGGACCATTTAGCGTTCTGGACTGCACGGCCAACCCTCGCAAGGGTACCTAATGGCAGCAAGACAGTCTGGAACGTGCTTTTAAAGAAAGGACAGAACAATGCCACAGGAACTCAAGGACCTCTATGAACGGCAGGTTGAAGAACTTGCCGCCAGCCACCCGGATTGGGACGAGCTGGAGATCGTGGAACGTGCGATCAGCGTCGCACAGTAGCCATGCCCCCTCGCGAGAGGGGATTTTTTTATAGAAGATGCGACCATGTAGTCCGGTAACAGGGTAGCACGGTAGCACGGTAGCAAGGTTGCCCGGGAACATGGTCGCGATATCGTTAATCCGTTAAATCGAATCGTTAATTCGTTAAATCGAATCGTTAATTCGTTAAATTCTCATTGTTGCGAAGAAACAGGGACGATTTAACGAATTAACGGATAGGGCTATTCGTTAATTCGTTAATTCTCACTTTGTAGAAAGTATATCCCTTCATATCCCATCACGTCTCCTCCTCGCACCTTGCTAGGATCGTTCTGGGATATGAAACTTGTAGAATATATTAATAATTATTGTACTTTATATAACTACACTCCACTCCTACACACCCCATGATGGGATACGATTTCAAAAACACGGTTCCAGTGCGACCATGTTCCCAGGCCACCCGGCCCCCTCCGTGGCTACAAGTCTTACGAAAACGCCACGTATCCCATCAAACCGCCCTCGCACCTTTGCAACATATTACATTGCAACCACTTACAAGATGGTGATGGGAGATGATGGGAGATAAAACAGCATTTTGCGTATCCTCGCACCCCCGCAACTCGTTGAATTGCAACTACTTAGCCTGCAGGGAGACGACAACTTGTTGTAACTCAACACGTTACATTGTTCCCATGCTACCCTGTACCCCTGCTCATTAAAAACTTTATTATTTCATGAAACACTTGTTGACACACTGTACGTTTTATGAGACAGTGTAACCATGAATACATTAACTCCGTCAGAGCATGCTGCGGCCCTGGGTAAACTGGGCCGCGGGAAACCCCGAACCATAACCCCCGAAGATCGCGCCAGGCGACAGGCGCACGCTGTAACCATGTCCAAGCGCCGCCTGGAGCGTCTGCACGCGCTGGAGCAGTTCTATAAAGAGCACCATGACGGGAGGCTCCCCTGAGACGTTATAGGATACGGACTATCCGACCATCTTACATAGAAAGGAAAACATGAAAAAGATATCGCCGTATACACGCCTTTTGATTGTCTTCAACAACTGGGCAAATAGTGTACTGAACCGGGAGTATATCCCAATGTGGAAGTATCTGGTGACGGACATGCGCTCGGGTAAATGGGAAATAGAGCATTTGTACCACCGCACCGCTGCGGCCCAGCAACTGGGCTACGTGGTTTATCTGCACGCCAAGGACGACGGCCTGGTTGTAGGGTACCTCAAGAAATTGCCGGGGAAACCGCAGGTTCTGGATATTATGGAGAACTCATGAAAAAGACATTGAAAACATCGCTGGATCTGACAATACTGGTCGGATCGGCATTTCTCGTGGCGCACATAATCTACTTGATTATGACGGAAACGACCACGAAGCAGTTGACGACCGCCGGGCTGTGCTGCTTAGTTCTCGTGATCGTAATCGGGATCGTTGAGTTGATGAACAGCTTTCAGGGCCCAAAAGGGGCCTGATATAAGGAGAAACAGCATGAAGAACACGCGCGCACAACGTAAGAAGGCACGTCGGAAACAGTCCTGTAAGGAGTTAGGGATCCCCTTCGTGAACAACGACGGCGAGATCAACAAGGCCTTCCAGACGCAACGGGAGAAACGCCATGTTTAGCTTCGGCCTGCGCTTGCCGGCCGACAAGGGCCTCACCCCGGTCATGGGGTGGGGCGCCCGTGCGATCTACGGGCCAAACGACTATCTGGACCTGCTGCCCGACCGGCAGAGCTTCATTGGGCCGGATACGCCGGATCCGCTGCTGGAGAGTAACTTCATCTACTGGGTGAACAAGGCGGCCCTGCCGCTCTTGCGGAACTGGATGAAGAAGGGCTGTACCGGATCCTCCAGCTACCAGGTGTTCGAGATCCACTCGGTGGCCTCGGAGACCCACCTGTACACCATGCTGGCTTCGCCACAGGGAAGCTATGGCTACATGTACATTGGCGCCTTTGTGCTGCCGCTGGAGCAGAAACAGGCTTTCCTGGAGCACGTGGACGCGCTTCGAACGGCCGCGGATGCCGCGGAGAAGAACCGTTATGGCAAGCGATAGTACCCGGAGTACCCTGTTCCCATGTCACAGTGGGAACGGGGTTTATTTTCAACAACAGAGGGAGAATAAAAATGAATAACGACGTGATTGAATTTTGTGATAAGCATAACGCGTGTAGTGATGGCCGCAAATGGGCGTTGACGCAACGGAATATGGCGGAAGTGTTTGATACGTGTGCGCGCGGTGACTGGCTGATGTGGATGCTGGTCAAAAGCAGCAAGCTCACTAAGGCCACATCGGTTAAGCTGGCGTGTGAGTTCGCGCTGCGGGTGTTGCCGATCTACGAAAAGAAATTTGGCCGCAAGGAGCCACGACTGGCTGTTGAAGCGGCCTTGCGGTGGCTGGAAGATCCGACGGAAGAAAACGCCAGTGTCGCCGCCAGTGCCGCCAGGGCCGCCGCCAGTGCCGCCGCCAGTGCCGCCTACAGTGCCGCCAGTGCCGCCGACAGTGCCGCCTACAGTGCCGCCAGGGCCGCCGACAGTGCCGCCAGTGCCGCCGACAGTGTCGCCGCCAGTGCCGCCAGGGCCGCCGCCAGTGCCGACAGTGCCGCCGACAGTGCCGCCGCCAGTGCCGCCAGTGCCGCCAGTGCCGCCGACAGTGCCGCCTACAGTGCCGACAGTGCCGCCTATAGTGCAGCCTACAGTGCCGAACGCAAGGCACAATGCGACATCATCAGGTCAATCGTTAAAAATCCGTGGGGAGATTTGAAATGACCGACAAAATTAAACCGTGTCCGTTTTGCGGATTCGATGACTGCTATCTATCGGAACGAGATGAATGCATTATCTGTCCGGCGTGTGGTGCGAGTGGTCCGATAGACTGGGATCGTTTCGGTAATACAGAACTAATTCCATTTGAAATGTGGAACCACCGATCCCCTGACCCGCTTGTGGGGGAGTTGGCCGTCGTCCCGATTACGTCATGGAGTGGCGTGATATGGTACGGAGTTAAAGGCATGGGTGGCTGGTTACATAAAGAGTGGCGCAAAGAAACATACATCATTTCTGACCAGCCATACACATTTGCTTGCGAAGAAAACGCAAGGGACTCAATAGTCGCATTCAAAGCACTCTCCAAGGCAGGTGCGAAATGAAGCCGATTAACGACAGACCGACGCCATTGACAGACAGGGCCGAAATATTTTTCCATGACGGAGATATTATTGGCTACGTCAAGGCAGACTTTTCCCGCCAGCTTGAGCAAATGTGCGCGGAGTTGGCAAAGGCGGTGGGGAGTCTGACGAGTGTGCATAATCTGAACTGGCCCGGAAGTAAGAAATGCAAGTGCGCGGACTGCGCGGCCCTTGCTCGATACAACGAAATGATGAAAGGGGTAAAGCATGATAACGGATGAAATCAGCAGCTATAGTTTAATGGCGTGCATCGAAAGCCGGATGCCGTTGAATGATGAGGAGCAGAAAGCACTGGCCCAAGCTGAACTCGACCGCCGCGCCAAGGATGCGGTGAAATCGGTATGCGGTAGTGGATGCGATAGTTGCCCAGCAAACGAAAAGAAGCAGCCCGCGCCGAAGGTGGAATATCGAAGAGCTAGCCACGGGTGCGCAAAATTAGTGAACTATAAAGTGGTGGCATATATTGGGAATAATGACGCGGAGCAATTGGTTAATCCGCCAGATGAATATCATGAATGGTATGACTCAAAAACCACACAAGGAATTACGTCATCCGAATACGAAGCCGCCAAGCGTCCCGATGTTGCCCATGTTGATAGTAAGTCATGCGACAAGTGCGCCAATGAGAGGCTGTGCATTTTCGTTAAAGGCTGCTTCAATGACGGAATGAAACGGTTTAG
>JARIET010000177.1 GCA_031127185.1 Gemmatimonadota bacterium
ACGAGAACGAGTAGCCGCCCCAGATGCCGTAGTCGTTTCCCTCGAGGCGATTCCCGACGAAATAGTTGCGGCTGAACGTCGCCTCGATTCCGTTGGCCGGCGCCCAGCTGAAATCGTTGCCAATCAGCCAGTTGTCGTTCGCTCCGCCCTCGCCGGTGTCCATCGTGCTCTGCCCGGCCCAGAGGAAGAACCCGTCGCCGCCGTGCGTGGCACTGTTGTAGGCGACGACGTTGTCGCTGCTCTGTTCATAGAACAGGATGCCTGACGAATCCTGGCCACGGCGGTAGAACCCGTGACTGTAGCCGCGCACGTCGAAGTCCACGCGGTTGCGCACGATGTTGTTGTGGCTCGACCGGTAGAGCCCGATGCCAAGCCCCGAGTTGAACGAGAAGTCATTGGCGACGACGTCCACGCGCTCGGTTTTCACCATCAGCAGTGCGTTCATCCCCTGCTCCGCCCGATTGTTTCGCACGGAGCCGCCCTTCACATCGTGGAGATAGAACGCCGCGCCAAAGCGCAGCCACTCGTCGCCTTCGTTCTTATGAAACGAAAGCCAATCCACGAGGCTCTCGTGCTCCACAATCGAAAAGAGTCGCGGCTTCCAGTTGTTACTCGCGTCCACCCGTTCGATCGTGAGGTTGGTCGTCCCGCGTGCCAGGATCGCTACTTTGTAGCCGCGGATGCGCCCGTTCACGATGCGGATGTTGCGCCCGCCCTCAATCCGGATGGCAATGCCGCTCGCGAGGTCGGGGTCGTTGGCCGCTGCCATCCCCTCGAGCGTCGCGCCACCCAGGTCCAGGGTGATGTCGTTCCCGCGAATCACGATCAGTCCCGAGTCATGGGCCACGTCGGGCGCGAGGCGAATGGTCTTCCGGGCAAGCCGCACCGACTGCGTGATCACCATCCCGGCGCGAAGCTCCACCTCGGGAGTAGCACGCTGGGCCAGCGCCGGTGTCACTGCGGCCGTTACCAGTATGGCCGCCGCCAGCAGTACCGTCTGCGGCAGCGTCACAACGAATGGGTTCCGAAGTCGCACGAATTGGGCCAATGTTGAGTGGTGTCCGTTGGTGTCGACCGGTGACGACCGGTGTATGCTGGTGTCCACAGGGGAGAGTAAATGATGCAGCACGCCGCCCGTTCGCGCATCCATCGAATCGTCCCGACCGTCGCCGCGCTGCTGGCGCTCGCATGGAGCGCAACCGCCGGCGCGCAATCCACGCTCCCCGAACGCTACGCCGACACGACGTTCTGGCGCATGATGCACGAGCTGTCTGAGCCCAACGGTTTTTTCCGCTCCGATAACCTCCTGTCCAACGAAAACTCCTTTCAGTGGGTCGTCCCCACACTGCAGAAGATGACCCGCACGGACGGCGTCTACCTCGGCGTCGCGCCTGAGCAGAACTTCACCTTCATCGCTGCGCTCAAACCCAAGGTCGCCTTCATTATCGACATCCGGCGCGGCAATCTCCTGGCGCACCTGATGTACAAGGCTCTCTTCGAGACGTCGCCCAACCGCGTGGAGTTCGCCTTCAAGCTCTTTGGCCGCGCAAAGCCCCCGGCGCTTTCGGCCGCGATCGGCGTCGAGGAGCTGATGGCCACGGTCGCCTCCACGGCACTCGACACGGCCTTCGCTCGCCGCACACTCACTGGCCTCAAGGATCACCTCACCAGGACGCGCGGCTTTCCGCTCAGCACTGAAGACCTCGACTACATCGACTACGTCTTCCAGTCGTTCGCCGGCGTGGGCCCGGGCCTCCGCTACAACATGAACCGCGGCTTTTCAGGCGGAGGCCGCCAGTTCGGTGGAATGCCCAACTATGCCGACTTGATGACCGAGACCGACTCGCTCGGCACACAGCGCAGCTACCTCGCCAACGACGAGAACTACCGCGTCATCAAGGACATGCAGGAGCGGAACGTGATTATTCCGTTCACGGGCGACTTCGCGGGGCCCAAGGCCCTGCGTGCGTTCGGCAACTATGTGCGCGACAACAAGGCCGTCGTCGCCGCGATCTACGTCTCAAACGTGGAGCAGTACCTCTGGCAGGATCCCAACAACTGGCGACTCTACTACGAGAACGTCGCCACGCTGCCGACGGATTCCACGACGATGTTCATTCGCTCCGCCACGCAGGGCTACATGCGCCAGCAGAGCATGAACAGCCGGCAAAACGAGTTGCTCTGTTCAGTGCAGAGCCACCTTGCGGCGTTCCGGCGCGGCGAACTGCGTGAGTACTACGACGTGTTTCGGCTCTGCAAATAGGATTTACTGCGAGGACGCGGATTTTCGCGGATTGAAACAACAAGAAACGCGGATACTGAAAGGGGGAACGACAGCGTGGCACCGAGCTGTCGTTCCCCCTTTTTCAGTATCCGCGTTCATCGGCTTTGATCCGCAGTTATCCGCGTCCCCGCCGTAAAACTCAGACTTCCCAACCCTTCCGATACACGCGAGTCAGGTACTGGTTGGCATCCGCGGCATTGGTGAACTCCCCCTTCGCGCCGTCGTAGTAGACCTTGCGCCCCTGCCCTGCGCGCAGCGCTGCGACGCCGAGCAACATGGTTTCGGTCAGCTGCGCCGCGTATTCGAGCGGCGAGCTCGCCTTCGCCTCGCCACGGATCGCCTTCGCCCAATTCAACTCGTGGCTCCACTCAATCCGCGGCATCGTCTTCGGCACCTTGAGCGCCGCCGCCTGCACCGTCGCCGGATAGCATCGCGGGTTGGCGCCGTAGGTGTCGTTCATGAGGATTCCCTTCGATCCGTAGAAGATCACGCCGCCCTCGCCCTTGAGTACTTCCGCGTCGGGAAGCACGTCCGGACGTGGCGGGTACAGGCCGCCGTCAAACCAGTGCAGCTTCACAGGCGGCTGCTTGCCGCGCGCGGCGAACTCGTAGTGCACCGTGCTCGCCAACGGAAATGCCGCCGGCACCTGCCGCGGACGACCCTCGGGCGTAGTGTTCGGCGCCTGCGGGTTGGCCGGCGGATACGTCGCCATGCCGAACGCCGTGCTCGTGGACTCGATGCTCGTCGGAAGACCCAGGTTGAGCGCCCAATACGGATGATCGAGCAGGTGCGCGCCCATATCGCCCAGCGCGCCACCGCCGAAGTCCAACCACCCGCGCCAGTTGAATGGATGGTACACCGGATGGAACGGCACATCCTCGGCCACCGGACCCAGATAGAGATCCCAGCGGAACCCCATCGGCATCGGCGTCGCAAGATTTCCCATCTCGCGTGCAATCGTGTTGTTGATGCGGCCGAGGCTCCACGATGGATTGCCGCGCGGCGTAGTTACGCCAGCGAGTGACTCCGACGTGGCCGGCCGCGGGAACCCCTGCGGCCAGTAGCCCACCGGGCGATTTGTCCACACGTGCACTTCGCGGACCGGACCGATGACGCCGGCCGCGATCCATTCATTGATCTGGCGCGCGCCCTCGCTCGAGTGGCCCTGATTGCCCATCTGCGTGACGAGCTTGGGGTTGGCCAGCGCCATTTGCCTGAGCACGCGCGCTTCGTGCACGCTCCAGCAGAGCGGTTTCTGCACGTAGACGTGCTTGCCGAGCTCCATCGCAGTCTTCGCGATGATCGCGTGCAAGTGGTCCGGCGTCGCGACGACCACGGCGTCGATGCCCTTCTCCTTCTCGAGCATCTCGCGGAAATCCGCGTACTTGCCGGCCTTGGCGAACATCTCACTCAGCCGCGTCGCTTCGGGGCGAACCACGCCTTCGCGATTCGGGCGAAGCTTGCTGTCGGTGTTGGACTGAGCAAAGGCCATGTCCGGGTCGCACACCGCGACCATGTTCTCGGTCTTCGCGAGTTCCTGCGCGTTCCCCGACCCCATTCCGCCGTAGCCGGCGACCGCGAAGTTCAACACATCGCTGGGTGCCCGGTATCCCGGCCCGCCGAGCACATGGCGCGGCACGATCATCGGAAACCCGTTGACCGCGAATGCGGCTGCCGCGGTGGCCGTACCCGTATCGGCAACAAACTTGCGTCGGGTGATCTTCCTCCGTCCCATTGGTGCCTCAGCAGTGCAGGTGGGGTCCGCTCCATGAGAATCTCTTCGCTGCCGCCGCCCCCGTCAAACGCCGCGGGCAAAAACCGATTCCATTGTTCTTGTCTGATTCAACATCGCGCCAGCGCCGAGACCCATCCCCTCCGGGCCCCGAGCCCCTAGTCAACCGTCTCGACTGTCGTTTGCCGTCGTCGGTCCACGGTCAGGTGCGTCACGTCCGGCCGCCCGTAATGACCAGCCGCATCGAAGTTCTGCCGCTCCTGACGCACACGCCCGTGGTCAATCGTCGCAAAAGCCAGCGCCTCACGCCCGATAACCGGTTCCCGAATCCATTCGCCGTCGGGCCCGCAAATCCCCGACCCGCCATTCCCCATCACCTGCGGAAGCGCGCGCCGAAGCGCGGCGGCATGGGGCACCGAATCCGGGATGTCGCGTCGCCGCATCAGCGATGATGCGGCAATGACGTAGCTCCGCCCCTCGCGTGCGGCAAATCGTGTCACATCGCGCGTGTTGTAGTCGTTCCCCGGCCACGAGGCCACGTGAAGGTCTTCACCCTGCGCATACATCGCCGCGCGCACGAGCGGCATCCAGTTCTCCCAGCAGTTGAGCGCGCCAAGCGTGAACGCACCGAGGCGGTGCGTGCGCAGTCCGTGCCCATCGCCGGTGGCCCACGAGAGTCGTTCTTCATAGGTAGGCATCAACTTGCGATGCACGGAGACTATCTCGCCGCGCGCATCGATGGTCACCAGTGAGCAGTACGCACTGTGTCCACCGCGATCGCGCGGACGCTCAATCGTTCCGAGCACCACAACGATCTTGCGACGCTTCGCCAGCGCGCAGATGGCGTCGAGATGCCCCGCGTCGATGTCCACCGCCTGGTCGAGGTAGTGCGCGTGTAGCGCCTTCTGCACCGGTGAGTTGAATCGCGCGCCATCCGTGTGCTCAATCCACCACGGGTAACCAGGCACAAGCGCCTCGCCGAACGCCACGAGCCCGCACTTCCGGTCGGCGGCTTTCGCGATCCAGCGATGCACTTTGGCCAGAGTGCGTTCACGGTCAAGCCACACGGGCGCGATCTGCGCGGCGGCGATGGTCAGCGTGTCGGATGCCCGGGGCTTTGTCATGGTTTGGTTAATGCTCGCTTTGGTCTGCTGCAGGAACAAATGTCATCGCACGCTCCGCCATGGCAGTAATCGTAAGCGCTGGATTCACCCCGGGGTTAGCGGGGACGGCAGCGCCGTCGCAGACGAGGAGGTTCTCATAGCCAAACACGCGCTGCTGCGCGTCGATCACACCCGCTGATGCATCGCCACCAATCACCGCGCCACCGAGCAAATGCGCGGTGGTCGGGATGCCGAGCAGCACCTCGAGCGCGCCGGTCTGGGCGACCCCGCCGGTGCGCTTCGCGAGCCAGCTGGTCATCGCCCGTGCGATCGGAATGCGAGCGGCTAGTGGTCGGGCGGCATCAACCTCCGACGTCAGCCGGACCCCTCCAGACACACCGCGACGCGCACGGAGACGAATCGCGTTGTCTACCGTCTGCATCGCCAGCACAAAGAACGACTGCCGGCTCCACCCCACTGGCCACAGTGCCCGCAGCGTCCGGATCGGGTGCAGCAGGAGCGCGCCGAGCAGTGCGCCGATGGCGCGCACGCCGGTCGCGTCGCCGGTAAGCGGCATCAACAGCCCGCTCACGGCATCGGCGTTGCGACCGAACGTCACCAGTTCGATATGCGTGTCCTCCGATGGATGGATGCTGGCACTGATCGCCACATCATTCCACGGGTTCAGCGCGCTGTCGCTCGTGCGGACGGCGTGGATCGCCTCGCTGTTGGTGCGCACCAGTTCGCCCAGCCGGTCGCTCAGCCGCGGAAGCGCACCGTCGAGCTTGCACTTCGCCAGCAGCCGGTTGGTGCCGAGCGCTCCAGCGGCGACAACAACTCCGCGTGCCGTCAGCGTGCGCACAGCCCCACCGAACCAGGCTCCCGAGCGGTGCGCGCGAACGCGAAAGCCATCGCGTCCGGTCCCCTCACCCAGTGGGCGAATCTCAGCGACCTGCGAATCCGCGATGATCTGCGCGCCTCTCCGCTCAGCCAGCCAGAGGTAGTTCTTGAGCAGCGTATTCTTGGCGCCAACCCGGCACCCCATCATGCAGGCGCCGCAGCGCGTGCACCCGGTGC
>JARIET010000178.1 GCA_031127185.1 Gemmatimonadota bacterium
ACCCAATCCAGCCGTCCAGCGCATGTAGAGCGGCACCGTCACAACCAGATGCGCCCGCGCCTTGATCGGCCGCGCGCCGGCTTCGGGCGGCTGCCACGTGGCCACCACCCACACGTCACCGATGTTGTTGCGGCTCTGGCTGCGCGCGGGGTTCGGTCCATCAAGCGACGGCGTGAAGAGGCCGTTCCGATCAATGGCGCCGACGTACTTGAGGTCGTCGTCCGTGTAGGTGACGCCGTATTCCTCCAACGACCACGTCACACTCACCGGCCCGACTTCATAATCATCGGCGGTGTCCGGCTTGCCATCGGGTCCGTTGTTCCAGCCGCTGACTTCGAACTGCTGAAACTGTTTGGGATAAGCCCCGCCACCCACGCGCGCCATTCCCGCGCCGGGCGTCACCTTGATGCGATTGATCTTGTCGTAGACGATGATGGCGTCGCGAAGCGTCGTGCCCGCAATGAACAAATCGCGCTTCCCGGTAGCGGCGGCCGAGTCGGCCGAAATGCGCAGCGTGATCGAGTCCGGTGTCGCGCGCACAACGCGCAGCACGCGCAGCCCCGGTCCGAGGTCAACCATGTCGGGCGTCAACGTACGCGGCAGATTGGCGCCGAAGAGAATCATTTCCTCATCGCGCGTGTTTGTGCGCACCGCTGGCTTCGATGTGCCCGCGAGCACCGGTGCCGCAGAGATGCGCGTGGCCTTCACGTCGAGTCCGAACTCGTCGTACGACCCGCGGAACCAGCGACCGGACATTTCCTGCCAGGCTGGCTCGACGAACATCACTTCGCGGAGTCCGGTGTCGGCTGCCGTCTCCGTGGAGCGTCCGCGCCATTGAAATCCCGTGTAGACAATGCTCTTGCCGGTGCGCACGACGGTCTTGCCGCCATTGACATAGCGGTACGATGAGCGCGTGGTGAACTCGTCCGCGGCCGTCGGCGATTTCGTGATTGTCATCCGCCCGAAGAACGCCCCGCGTCCGGGCTCGTTTCCGGACAAAACCCAGCTTCCTTCCATTGGTGCAGTCCGCATGGTGGCTGACCACGCAGCCCACTCAGGGGTCCGCAGTGGGAAGGCGCGCGCGAGATGGTTGATCGCCGCATCCATGGGATGCGGTTGGCCTGCGCTGTCGGGCGGAGGCGGGGCGCCGCGGCGAAATCCCTGGAAGTCCACATCGGGGTAGAGTCCACGGTGCGTTGCAATCAGCAGCTCCCATTCATCGCGCGTGCGCCGCTGCGTGATCACGCGGCCCAGCGAGTGGCACGCTCGGCAGGTGACCTCAGTGGTGCGATCGGCAGTGTAGCGATGCTCGATGAAGCGGCGTTCCATCTCGAATCGGCCCGGGCGTGACTCGGCAGGAGCGAGGCCCTGTGCGTTGGACAGGTATCGAACGATCGCGCGTGCGTCAGCCGGCTCTAGTTTTACATCATTGAGCATGACCATGCGGCGGATCGACGTCTCCCATCCTTCGGGCGTCTTTCGCTCATACGAGATGCGCTCGATCATCCCCGTCGTGGAATCGCGGCGATGACAGCGCACGCAACTCTGGATGATTTTCGCATCGTGAATGGCAAAGCCGCGCGTGGTGTCGCGGCGAGTCGGCGGGCCGGCGCGACCCCCGCCCTGAGCTGCCGCCGTGGACGCGACGGCCACCATGATGGCCGATGCAATTGCAATCCGTCTCGTGCAACGACCGTTCATCCGTACCGTCGCAGTCAAATCGTAGGCCAACTGATCTCAGATGTGCAACGCGCGAGAGTATAACCTGCGCGACAACCGTCAAGCAAATCGCAACACACCCTTTGCAACCAGCACGGCAAGAGCGCTGATGAAATCGGGAAGAGCGACTGGCGCGGCGGCGCGCACGTAGGCATCAAACAACTGCGGCACGTCGTCACACGACGGGGCCAGCCGGGCCAGTACCACCAGATCCACGTTTCGCACGAAGCGCAGCGGCAGCGACTGCCCCGGCACAATGAGATGCTCCGTCAGCACCACCCGATTGCCCGCGACCGCGGGGCGTTGTTCGCGCTCGACCCCCGGAACCGACGCCAACTGGAGGCACTCACGCTCGCGAATCGCATCAAATGCCGCGCGGACCGCCGTGTCCGTTCGCAACGCCCCGATGTCCGGTTCATTCAAATCCGCGTCGGCATCACGCCCGGCGCGGTCGTCCCAGAAGCCGGCCGGATGCGCTTCACGCGCTTCGCCGGCCAGCACGGCGAACTGACGGCGAAGTCCCGTCATCATCGCCAACTGCCGTGCAACGTAGAAGTCGACAGCGGCCTGTTCCATCGCGGGCTCGGTCAGTGCCGAGTGGACCGCCACTGCGCCGAGCCACCCGGACGCCAGCGCCTTCTTGACGCCAAATGAAGACAGGGGGTCGACGAATGACGCGGCGTCCCCTACCGCCAGCAGGCGCACGCCGGCCGACGACGCGCACTCATATGATGTTGCGTCGCGGGCCCAGACGCTGCCGATGAAACGCGCATCTGGGGTGATGCGCCGCATCAGATCCGTACGCGCAAGTTCCTCGCGGTAGGTCTGCCGTAGTCGACGACCGGATGCGAGCTCGGTGCGCGAGGGGTCAAGCATCACGGTGACCTGCCGACGGATCCGCGAAAGCGGCACCGACCACGCCCACCCGCCCCGATAGCTCTCGACAAAGGTGTGTGACTCGTCGGCGAGCCCCCACGATGGGCGCTGCTCCCAGAGGCCGACGATTGCGGTTGTGCGCGGTCCAAGAATCCGCCGCGCGGACCCCTGCCGAGACGTAAACCCGGTGCGACCGCTTGCGTCCACCACCCAGGACGCTCGCGCGATGCGAGTGTGGCCGCGCTCCTCGTATTGAACAACGTGGCGCTGGCCATCGTGCGTCACATCCCTGACGCTGGCATGCCGGTGCACCAGCGCTCCACCGACCTTCGCCTGATTGAGCAACACTCGATCGAATGCGTCGCGAGACACCTGCCAGCCGCACGTCCCGCCGGCAAATCGTTCCACACGATCGTCGGCTGTGCCCCAACGCACGGTATGGCCTGTGGATCGCACGAATCCAGCGCCATTCACCGCCGCAAGCACGCCAATCTGCTCGAGCAGCCGCGCGCAGCTCGGGGTGAGCGACTCTGCGAGCGGAGGGCCCGGCGCCGGGCGAGTGAGGAGAAGTGCACGGTGGCCCCATACCGCGAGGAGCCGCGCGGCGGTGGATCCCGCAGGACCACCACCGATGACAATGACGTCGACATCGTGCGACACCCCGCGCGGCAGGCGCCTCGTCGACGGATGCTGGTCAGTCAAACTCGACGCGCGGCGGCGATTGGATGGCGCCGACGCGCCCGGTGACGATTAAGGCACGGGCATAGCTCTCCCCTTTCACGGGCGAGCCTGCGAGGCGGCGGAGCAGGTTGATCTGCCCGATGTGCGTCAGCGAGTCTGCAACTGGGCCGGCAATGAACTTCTCCGCCGGATATCCGAGCGGAGCATCGCCCTCGAGATAGGCGTCCAGCGCAGCGAGCCCCGCATGAAATCGGGCGACTTCTGCCTCCCACGCACTGGGCGTTGAGTTGCTCCACTTCCATTCGCCACGGGCCATGGTAAGCGCCCAGTCGTAGAGGTCATTCACGTGCGCCAAGATTTGAACCGGCACACGCGTGTCATCGGTCACCTTGAAGTTGCCGAAACTCGGCGGCACTCCCCGGAACGCCTTGGCTCCCCGATATGCAACCACAGCGAGTGCGTGCCTTAACAATTCGCGCGCCGTAACGGCTGGCGTTTCGGTTTCCATACGAATCCTCAGTGGGTCTCGAGAGGGGAAGAATAGCTGCTCAGGATCGCGACACGTGAATCAGGGCAACGCACCATCCCAGGGTCCGGGCGGAGTGGTGGGAATTTCCTTCCGCTTCGTTTCCGTCCGCACCGGCCTGAACCCGCGCGCCTGATAATTGGCCAGCGCCGTGGGATGGTCGAGGTTGCATGTGTTGAGCAGCACGCGGTCGGCGCCCATTGCAAAGGCGCGTTCGCAGGCGGAGGTCAGGAGATGCGAGCCGAGCCCGCCGCCAATGAAGGCCGAGAGGAGACCCATGTACGCGATTTCGATCACTCCGCCTTCGATGCGCTCCAACTCCACGTAGCCGGCCGGGACGCCGGCTGCTGAAAGGACCCAGGTCTCGATCCGTTGCCCATCGCCGACCTTCTCAGTCCACTGAACAAGGGTCCACGGTCGCCTGTCGAGCCAGTACCACTGCCCGCCGATTGTGGCGTAGAAAAATCGATTGAGTTCGGGAACCGCTGGACTGACGTGCGAAAATGAAACGTCGGCTCGAGTTGATCGCTTAGGGCGGAAGTCGTCCTTTGTCAGCTCAAGGTGGGTGATGACGACGTCGAAAGGGGGCACAATCGCTGGATAAACGGTGAGTGTTGCCGGGTCCGGGAATGATTGGGCTCAGTCCGCAGCCGCGCAATTGCGTCCAATTGCCACTAATTTTGACAAGTTTTTAGTTGCGTGCGAGAGGTTCAAGTGACAGAATATTCTTTCATTCGTCATGCTGGACGAACGCTCGACGGCCACAATTTCAGTGTAATCCATTATGAGTAAACAACTTAGCGTCATTCAACTGCGACAGCTCGACGATCGACTGGCCAAAGTACGGGAGATCAGCACACTCGATCCGCCTCCAGACGGATGGGTGCGAACGCTTCGCCAGGCCCTGGGAATGACCAGCGAACAGCTTGCAAGCCGCATGGGGGTAACCCGTCAGGCGGTGCTCCAGCTGGAAGGCGCTGAGCAGAAGAAGACAGCCACCTGGACCTCACTTCGGAAGGCGGCTGACGCCATGGATTGCGAGGTGGTTTATGCCGTGGTCCCACGCGGTTCGCTCAACCAGGTGCTGTTGCGGCAGGGGCGAAAACAGGCCGAAAAGCATGTAGGCCGAATCGCTCATTCAATGAAGCTTGATGCCCATCTTGTTGGCCCCGCCGAACAGGACCGGCAGATTGAGGAGCTGGCGGCCCACCTTGCCGCAGAGCGTTCTCGCGGGCTCTGGGCTAATGAAGCAGAACCGGCGCCGGCTCACGCGCCGACCCCCCGCAAATACCACGGCCATGCGCGAAAGATCGGGTAGCGCATGACGTCGATCGCGCTTCCGGAACGCACTTGGGCACTTGATGTAGCGGAGCGCCGAGAGCTCATCCCGCTACACGTTTCCACACGGTACGAACTGGCCGCGTGGGAGCAGGCAAATATCTCCAAGGCGATTGCTTGGCTGATCCGACGGCCGCACCGAACATCAGTGTTGAGCAGTCGATTCCTTCGGCAGCTGCATAAACGAATGTTTGACGAAACCTGGGAACACGCTGGGAAATACCGCCGAGTCAGGGCGGAGCGTGGGGTGCCTGCGTGGACGGTTTCGACCAGGGTTGAAGACGTCATCGCTCGGGTCCGCGGCTGGATTCAAATGCAGGCGTACCCGGGGGACGAGATTTGCGCCCGATACCATCACCGGATTTCCGAGATCCACCCGTTTGAGAGGGGCAACGGTCGTCTGACCCGGCTTGCCACTGACTGTCTAATGGAAGAGCTTGGATTGCCCCCCTTCACCTGGGGTGCCAAAGCCGGGCTCTCGGCAGCGGACCTGCGAGATCGGTACGTGGCGGCACTTCGGGTGGCAGACAATGACAACATTTCAGTCCTCCTGAACTTTGCGCACAGCTAGATCGGTACTCGCTTTCGTGGTCGCCGCGGCGGCCGTGACATCGTGCGTCCGGGTCCGTGTTGAACAAAGCGGACCTTCCTCCCCCGCCCGTCCGGCTGGCGTTGAGGCCATTGCGTTGACGGGAGACACGCTCCGCGCCTTTCCGCTGTCAGCCGCCGTGCGCACGCGCTACGAAGCGCAGCTCGCGGAAGCAAAACGCGCCTACGACCGAACGCCGACCAATGCGGACTCCATCATCTGGTATGCGCGGAGGCTCGGGTACCTGGGTCGGCTTCGGGAATCGATCGCCGTCTACACACGCGGAATCGAGCTCTATCCGAATGACCCCTGGATGTATCGGCATCGCGGACACCGCTATGTCTCGGTGCGTGAGTTCGACAACGCGATTCGCGATCTCGAGCGCGCGTGGACGCTTGTGGAAGGGAAGC
>JARIET010000179.1 GCA_031127185.1 Gemmatimonadota bacterium
TGCAGTCGCAGATCGCGGTGGCGGAGGAACGTCATCGCAATTCGGTCGAGCGGCTCGAGCGGGCAGCACAGGAGCGTCGCCAGGGGCTGGCCCATGGTGAACTGGTCATGGCGGAATTTGCGGCAGCCGAAGCCGAGGCCGCCGCACTCGATGCCGCCCTGCTTGAGGCTACGCACGCCCTGCAGCGAGCCGTAGGCGAGGAAGAAAACGCGCGCGGTGCCGTGGCACAGGCCCGCGATGTCGTCGGCCGCGCCGACAACAAGGTCCGTGATCTGCACGATGCGCTCCGCCGCCTCGAACTCGATGTCGAAGCCGCCGACCGCGAACTCGCCGAGGTGGCACAGCGGTCGTCGACACTGGTGGCCGAGCACGCCGGACTGGCCACTGCACAGGCGGAGGCCGCAGCGCAGTTGGCCGACGCCGACGCTGCGCTCACCCAGGCCGACACGGATTCCCTGGTGGCCGACGGCGCGCTCGCCGAGGCGCAGCGCGCTGCTGTGTCCGCGCACGACGCCGAAGCGGGCGCGCGCGCGGATGCACGCCGCGTGGATGAGGAGCACACCGCGCTCGCCGGAAAGGTGGACGGACTCGAGGCGTTGGAGCGGGAGCGCGTTGGACTGGCGCCGGCGGCTGCGCGCCTGCTCCGCGACCGTGCACAGTTCGGTGACGGCGCCATCATCGGTCCACTGACCGATTTCATCGGCGCCGACCCCGTGGTCGCCGCGCAAGTGGAGCGTTTTCTGGGCGCCACGGCCCACGCCGTGATCGTTCGCGATGGCGGCACCGCCGCGAAGATTCGCCGCTGGCACGCGAACACGAATCCTGGCGCGTTGCTCCTCCTTCCACTCGATGCAGCGGCAGCGCTCAGCGGGCAGGCCGCCGATGCGCTGGCCGCGCAGGTCAAGAGCGAAGGCGAAGCCAGCGTTTGGGTCCGGGCGCTGTTGGGACAAGTGCAGCCGCTCGACGACGGCGCTGCCTTCGTCGATGCACGCGGCGCCGTCTGGCTCCCGGGAAGCGGGACCTCAGCTGGTCCGCTGCGCCGCCGGGCGGAACTCTTCGCGCTGCGCGCCGAACTCACATCGCTGGTCGCGCGCCGCCGGGAGACTGCGGACGCGATCGCCAGCGCGCAGGCGGCGCTGGCCGTGGCCGAGCAGACCGTGGTGGCGTCGCGCGAAGGCGCCGCGCAGGCCCACGGACGCCGCGAAGTCGCTGCACGCCGCCGTGCGGAAGCGGAGCGCGCGGAACATCAGGCGGCGCGCGCGCTGGCCGACGCGGTCGCGCTGGACGCGCAGCTCAGCGGGCGACGGGACGCGCTCACCGCGCGCGTCAGCGAGGCCACAGCGGCCCTGGCTGAGGCCCGCGCGGCCATTGAGGCCGGGGCCGCAGCGGCCACCGAAGCACAGACGGCACTCGCTGCCGCTGAGGCGGCTCAGGAAACCGCCCGCGATGCGCGGTCCGCCGGTCAGGTCGCCCACGCCCAGGCCGACGCCAAGCGGATCGTTGCGGCTGAACGGCGCGAGCGTCTCGCTCGTGAACGCGATTCTGCCACAACCAGGTTACAATCGCTGCAGCTCGAGCTGGAGAACCTGACCAGCGGCGACGAAGCGCTGGCGCGAGACATGGCGGCATGGCGCGCCGATCTCGTCGTGCGCAGCGCCGCACAGGCGGACGCGGATGCAGCGCTCGGCACAGCTGAGGCAGCCGTTCACGCGGCGGATACCGCGCTCACCGACATCGACCACACGCTCGACGATGCGCGACGCACGGCGTCGAAGCTGGCGGACGAACTCCACCATGCCGAGCTGCGCCACTCGGACCTCGCTGGCCGACGCACGGCCATCCGTGGCCGACTCGAGACCGAGTGGCGCCGACCCCTCGACGATCTCTTTGCGTCATACATCCCCGTGGACACTGACGACGAATCGCTCCGGGCCGAATCGGAGGCGTTGCGTGCGCAAGTCGAATCGCTGGGACCGGTCAACCCGCTGGCCATCGAGGAACACACGGAAGAGCAGAAGCGCCTGGAACTCCTCGAGAGCCAGAAGAACGACATCCTGCAGGCGCGCGACTCGCTGCGTCAGGCCATCGCCGAGATTGACGTCACCGCCCGGGAGATGTTCCTCAAGACCTTCGAGGAAGTGCGCGCGCATTTCCGTCATATCTTCCAGACGCTGTTCGGCGGCGGCGAGTGCGACCTGCGGCTGGAGAATCCCGACACGCCGCTCGACTGCGACATTGAAATCCACGCGTCCCCGCGGGGCAAGAAGACGCAGCGCATCCACCTGCTCTCCAGTGGTGAGCGCGCGCTGGTGGCGCTCTCGCTGCTCTTCGGCATCTTCCTGACCAAGCCGAGCCCGTTCTGCCTCCTGGACGAAGTTGATGCACCGCTCGACGACCAGAACATCGGCCGGTTCGTGCGAATGCTCAACGAGTTCAAGAAGCACACCCAGTTCATTGTCATCACACACAACCCGCGGACCACGACAGAGGCATCGGATGCGGTGTATGGCGTCACGATGCAGGAGCCGGGCGTCTCGTCGCTGGTGAGCGTGCGGATGCGCGGGCCGGCAGTGGATGCAGCGGATGAGAGCGGCGCGCAGCTGGGGACGGCTGGCGCCGCCGCCTGACGTCCGGGTGATCCGCTGGATCGCGGGCATGTGTGCGGTGGCTGCGGTTACTGCGGTCGCCGGTGCGCAAACGCCAACCGTGGCCGTGACCGGACCGGCGGGCGACCCGCTGCGCGACGGTACGCCGCAGTTCACCATCACGACCTCGGGATTCACGGCGGCGCAGCATCCCATCGAGTTGCGCTTGCAGGTGGCGTTTTCGCAGGACTTTGCGGCGCCGTTTTTTGCCGACACCACGGTCCTCGGCACCGCAGCGACCATCGTGATCCCCCGCCTGCTTCTCCCCCTCTCAACCGTCTGGTGGCGCGCCATCGCACGCACCGCGCAGGGTGCGCTCGTCGTCTCCAACGCCCAGGGCCCACGTCGCACCTCGCCGTGGGTGAGCCTGATCACTCCCAACAACCTGAACGGCACAACCGTCACCACGACCCGGCCCGCCTTCCAGTGGACCGCCGTGCGTCTTCACCCGCCCGTACAGCCGTGGCGCTACACGATCGTGGTCACACGAGCGTCGGATGGGTTTGTCGCGCTCACCGGAACATTGACCCATCCGGATAGCGTGTTCGTTCCGTTTGCCGACCTCGAGGCCAACACGCCCTACCGATGGTCGCTCGCTGCGGTTGCCGGCACCGGCGACAGCATCCGCGTAGTGAGCACATCGAGCTTTGTGATCGCAAGCCCCAATGCTCCGATTGCGACGGTGATGTTCCAGCCATTCCCTACGCCATTTCCCACCGATCGGCTGAACACCACCTGCATCTGGTTCGACCTTCGCCGCCAGTCGGACGTGACGCTCGAAGTCCTGGATCTCCGCGGCAACCACGTCGCGCACTTAATTCCCCGTCGCGGCGGCGCCAACACCTTCGCCCCGGGCCGCTATGGCCGCGTCGCACCCGGGAGCGACACCGGGTGCGATGACCGCTTCACATGGGACGGCACCGATGACTCGGGTCGCCTCGTCCGGCCCGGTGTCTACCTCATACGTTTCACCGGCGACGGGTCCTCGACCATCAAGCGCGTCCTGTTTCGAGGTCGCTAGCCTGCTCGTGCAAACGGGGCCCGGCGCCACCCTGCGCCGGGCCCTGCACACTTTTGGCGGAGCGCCGCCAATTACATCGCCGGGCCGAGCAATTTCGTCAGCGCCAGCTGAATCGCGTCGAGCTGTTTGCGCAGGACCAGATAACGATCGGCCGCATCCTTCGGCACGCGTTGATCCGCCTGCCCGGTCATGGAATAGAGGTACGTGATGTGCGCCTGCAGTCCGGGTTGGCTGTAGCGCGCCGGAGGGGTGATGAGCTGGGCCGCGATCTCACCGATCTTCGTCGCGGTGTCGGCCGCCGCTCCCGTGGCATTGGCCAATCGGCCCTGCGCTCCCCGCACACGCGCCACTGTCTGGTTCACGTCGCTGATCAGGTCACGGACCTTCATGTTGTGCGTAAACAGCGTACGCAGATCGGCCGCCGAGACGCCGTCCCGCACCACGCGCACATCGGAGACAATGGTCAGTGGCTGCGTCTGCGTCACCGGTCCAGCCGTCAGTCGGACCTGATACCGTCCCGGGGGGGCGAGCGGCCCGTTCGGGCCGGCCGGGTTTGTATTGCTCACCCAGGAGCCGGGATACCGCATGTCCCACATGAACCGGTTGAGACCCGCAGCTTTCGGCGCGCGCACGGCGCCGCCGCCACCGCGGCCGCCACCACCGCCACCACCCTCGTCGTCGTCAGGGGCAGCGGCTGGCGCCTGCCCCGGCGGGCCAGCCGGAGCCGCGCTCGTGATGGAGCGGATCACTCGGCCGGCGGAGTCGAGCACGTCGAGCCGGACATCTCCCGCAGGCGCCGACGCCAGGTAGTAGTCGATCATGGCGCCTGCAGGCAGGTACTGCACGCCGCCGCGTCCGCCGCCGCGACCGCCACCCGGCCCGCGCACCGCGTCGCGCGGCCGGAAGAGTGTCACCTGGGATCCGGCGACCTGGTCGTTCAGCGCGCGAAGCGGCGTGAGGTTGTCCAGCACCCAGAACGATCGGCCCATGGTGGACAGGACCATGTCGTTGCTGTTGTTCGTGAACTTGATGTCGGTGACGGGAGTGTTCGGCAGGTTCTGCTGGAACGACTGCCAGTGCGCGCCGTCATCGAACGAGATGTACATCGCAAACTCGGTACCGGCATACAGCAGCCTGGGCCGTTTGGGATCTTCGCGCACCACGCGAGTCGGTTCATCAGCGGCGATGCCGTTCTTGCCATCGGTGAGCTTGGTCCACGTCTTCCCGAAGTCGTCGGTCCGGTAGATGTACGGCGCAAAATCACCGAGGAGGAATCGGTAGACCGCGAAGTAGGCGGTTCCTGCGCGATGCGGACTGGGCTCGATGGTCTGCACGCGGCCGCCCGGAGGCAGGTCCTTGGGTGTCACGTTGGTCCATGTCACCCCGTTGTCGCGCGTGACATGGAATGGCCCGTCGTTCGCTCCCGTCCAGATAACCCCACGCTGCACGGGCGATTCGCGAATCGAGTACAGCGTGCTGTACATCTCCTCGCCGGTCACGTCGAGCGTGATCGGAGTGCCGCTCGGCAACTGCGGTTCGCCCTTGGGGAACGCCGTGAGATCGGGACTGATTTTTTGCCAGGTGATCCCTTCGTCGAGCGAGCGATGCAGGTGCTGCGAACCGTAATAGAGTACGCGTGAGTTGAATGGCGAGATTTCCATGGGCGAGACTCGCTGGAACCGGTAGGTCACCGTCATGCCGCCGTTGCCATAAAGCGACTCACCGCCAACCCACGACTGCCATTCCTGGCCCGACCGCAACGACTTGCGGCTGAACTGTCCCTTGCAAGAGCCGTACACGGTGTCCGGATTCGTCGGGTGCGGCAACACCGGGCCGGTCTCGCAACCCGGGCCGTCGCGCCACTCGGTACCGTAGCCCGATCCAGTGGGATTCGTGGGCAGGATCAGCGTCGAATTGTCCTGTTGCGCACCGTAGAGCCGCGCGGGGTACTGGTTGTCGGCGTACACCTGGTACAACTCGGCCGTAGGCTGGTTGTCCTGCCGGCTCCAGGTGCGACCGCCGTCCAGCGATACGTTGGCACCGCCGTCGTTCGCCTGAACCATGACGTCCGAGTTGTACGGGTTGATCCAGACATCGTGGTTGTCACCATGCGGCACCGGCGAGCTGCGGAACGTACGCCCCCCATCCGTACTCTTGTACCACCCTTCATTTCCGACCCACACGACATTCGCGTCGTTCGGGTCCACACCCAGCGTGGTGTAGTAGAACGGGCGCGTCCACAGGTTCTGCGCACCGTTGATCAGGTTCCACGATGCACCGCCGTCTTCCGATCGGTAGAGCCCACCGCCCGGCTTCGCCTCGATGAGCGCATACACGCGGTTGGGATTTGCCTTGGAGATGCCCACGTTGCTGCGGCCGAACAGTCCCGTCGGGAGCCCACCGCCGAGCTTGGCCCACGTTGCCCCGCCATCGGTGCTCTTGTAGATGCCGCCGGCGTTTGACC
>JARIET010000180.1 GCA_031127185.1 Gemmatimonadota bacterium
TGTATGTCGACCTCGCTCGCCGCCCTCCGCACGCTCATTCAGGAGCGTTTTCCCGGTGCCGTCCCATTCGGCACGTCGGGGCGCACGGTGCCGCCGGTGGCCACGGGGATTCCCGAGCTCGACCGTGCCCTGCCCCGTGGCGGATTCCCACTCGGCAAGCTCTCCACCTGCGAACCGCAGGGCGGCGCGACCTCAATTCTCCGCGCGGCCTGCCAGGCCACGCTTGCCGCGGGTGATCGTGCCGCGTGGATAGACGGCGCCGGCACCACCACCGGCGCGTTCTGGGATGCCGGGCCGCTTCTCGTTCGCCCGCGCGGCGAGAAGCAGGCGATTGCCGCCGCCGATCTCCTGCTGCGCTGCGGCGGATTTCGGCTTGTTGTCCTCGCGGGCACCGAACTCGCGAGCGCCGACTGCGTGCGGCTCGTGCGCGCCGCGCACGAAGGGGGCGGCGCGTTCGTTGCGCTCACCACGCAAGCCACGATGGCGGCACTCCGGCTCAACACACGCATTGCTCCCGATTCCTGGCACTGGCATCACGATCCATTCGGCGACCCTGCCGAGGTATGTGAGGTCCGGCTTCATGCAGAGGTGCGCGCCCTGGGGTGTAATGGGCGCGCACAATTCACTCTACCGGTGCAATCCCATGAGCTTCGTCTGTCTCTGGAGCCCCGCCTGGCGGACCGTCGCGGCCGTCCCGGGCAAAAGCACAAGCAAGGACGCACCCCCCGGGCCCGTCGCCAATCCTGAGATCGCCTCCACGCTCCTCGCGCGCGCGCCGCGTGTGGCAACGGGAGCCGGTGGCGTGATCTGGGCCGACGCGCATGGCTTCTCCACGCACGGGAAAGTGGAGCTCGCTGCGGAGTTGCTCACGCTGCTCGCACGGCGCGGACTCACCGATGCGCGCGCCGGTATCGCCGCGACGCCGGTGGCGGCAGAACTCGCGGCGCGGCACGGAGGCCCACGCAACGCCGCGTCCAACCGGATGGGGCCACAGACCGCCGCACCGAACATTGCCGACCGCATCATCATCGTGCCGGCCGGCGCGGACCGCACCTATGTCGGCCTCTTTCCGCTCGCGGCGCTCAATCCCGAGCCGCGCCTCAGGCCCCTGCTCTTTGGCATTGGCGTCAGCACCTGCGGCGAGTTTGCCGCGCTCGACCGCGAATCCATGGAAGTACGCCTTGGTGCCCAGGCCGTACCCCTGTGGAAACTTGCCCGCGCCGATGACCCGCGCCTGATCTTCGCCCCCGCCCCACCCGAGGCACCACACGCCTCGCTCGAGTGGGTGGAGTACGCACTTAAGGATCCGCTGCGACTCCTCTTCGTGCTCAACAACCTCATTGACCGCGTCTGCGCCACCCTTGCCGCCACCGGCGAGGGGGCGCGGGAGATCACCCTCGAGTTCGCACTCACCAATAAATCGGTGCACGTGGAGATGATCCGCGCCTCGCGGCCCACGGCCAACCGACGCACCTGGATCCGGCTGGTGCGCACGCGCGTGGAGAACATCCGGCTCACCGCCGCGGTCACCGGCATCACGGTGCACGCCTCGCGCATCGCGCCACGCGAAGCCCCGCAGGGGGACCTCTTCGACAAGGGACTCGCGAGCAGCCAGGCCACGGAGGATGCCGTCGCACGGCTCGTGGAAGATCAGGGCGATGTGGTCGTGACGCCGCAGAACTCCGCGCATCCCCTGCTCGACGAACGCACGAACTGGAGCGCGCAGACGATTCGCCTCACGACGCTTCCGGCGGTGGTGTACGAACGCATGCAGCCGCAGCCGCGGCTCCATCTCCAGCTCGCTCCCGCCCCGCGCGCCATCGTGGTCGAGACCACGCCGCGCCGCGACCACACCATCCCACTCCGTTACCGCGACGACGCCGGATGGCACGAGGTGGTGAACGTCGCGGGACCCGAGCGCGTCTCGGGCCGCACCTGGGACGGCGACGCCGCCTACGCGCGCGAATACTTCCGCTGCGTCACCAGGGAAGGCGTGCTCGTCTGGCTGTATCGGGATGCCAACGAAAAGAAACAACCAAAGACATCACCGATGCGCGTGCGTGAGAGCGTGGGTGAGGGGCCGCCCACGTCAGGCCGCTGGTTCCTGCACGGGTGGTGGGACTGACCCCTCCATCGGTGCGATGACCACGCCGGAGCATGCGAGTTAAGCTTCTGCATCCCCGACAGGACCAACAGGAGCACGCGTGGACGGCGGCCTGAACCTCGTGAACCAGACTACGGCGCTGCGGTGGACCACGATCGGACTCGTGGCTGCGACGGCCTACGTCTGCTGGCCGCTCTGGCCGGCGCTCGTCCTCGCAGCCTGGACCGCAGCATTGGTGCGCCCGCTCCTCGTGGGGCTGGAGCAACGGATGGGAGGGCGGCGCCGCGCTGCCGCCACGCTCGCGCTCCTGCTCTTCGTTGGCGTGTTCGGCCCACTGGCGATGATCGTACTCGGTGTGGTCTCGGGGGCCCAGGACCTGATCGCGGCCGTCACGCAATCACCGTCGGCGAAGACCGCGCTGGAGGCACTGGCCACAGGCAGCGGCGACTCGTCCGCGCTGCACATTCCGCGCACCATACCGGAACTTCTTGCACTCGTCGAGAGCTACGGCGCCCAGGGGTTCAGCGTCTTCAAGCGCATCGCCGGAGCGGCCAGCAGCGGGTTCATCGCGCTCTTCATCTACTTTGGCGGGGCCTTCATCTTTCTGCTTGAGGGCGCGGCCATCCGTGAATGGCTGGCCCGTCACTCGCCGCTGCGCGCCGACCACCTCGCGCGGATGATCGCCGCATTCCAGGAAACGGGCCGTGGCCTGATCGTGGGCATTGGCCTCACCGCCGCCACGCAGGGCGCTGTCGCTACCCTCGCCTACCTCGCCCTCGGCATTCCTCGCTGGTGGGTCCTCGGCGCGGTCACCGGTATCGCTTCACTGCTTCCGCTGGTCGGGTCCGCGCTCGTCTGGGTTCCGATCACGCTTGGACTGCTCCTCACCGGCAGCCCCGTGAAGGCGCTGATTCTCGCCATCATCGGCGTCGGCGTGATAGGAACGGTCGACAACCTCCTCCGCCCCGTCTTCTCGCGGATGGGCTCGCTGCAGATGCCGATGTTCCTGCTTTTTGTTTCCGTCTTCGGCGGGATGGCGGCCTTTGGAGCGTGGGGAGCATTCCTCGGCCCGCTTGTCGTGCGCCTCTGCCTCGAAGCGCTCACCCTGCAGCGCGAAGCCGCCGGCACGCCACCGACTACACCCGCGAGCTGAGTGAAGGCTTCCCGCGCGGTGGTCCTGGTCGTACTCTCGCTCGCTCCCTGGCTCGGAGCGCGCGCGCAGGTCGTGCTGGAACGGGCGCTCGTGCGCGAACGCCGGGGATGCGACGGCGACACGATCAGCGCGATCATCATCCGCTCGCACCCGCCCGCCTACACCGGCCGCGTCGCCGCCACACAGCGCATCGCCTCCGGGTGGCTGCGGCTGTCGCAGGCGACGACGCGACCGCAGCTGGTCGCCGCGTACATGCGGCTCGAAAGCGGCACCATCTGCCGCGATATCGACCGCAGCGAATCCGAGCGCATCCTCCGCGCACAGCCGTTCATAGCGTCGGCGACGATCAACGCCATTACGGAGGGACCGCGGCGCGTCCGGCTGGAAGTCGATGTCGTGGACGAACAACGCCTGGTGGCGGGCGCGGGCACGCGCCACGGCACGTTGTCGTCGCTCATCCTCGGTACGGAGAACCTGAACGGACGCGGCGCTTCGGTATCGCTCGGGGCGACGCGCGGGTTCGCGCACCGCGATGGATTCGGATTCAAGGGCGTCAAATACGGGATGTTCGGCCGGCCTGATTTTCTTGCGATCACCGCCGAACGCCGCGCCGTGATCGGCGAGCACCTGGAGTTCGAACTCGCGGAACCCTTCCTGACGGATCAGCAAGCGCGCGGCTACCACGCGCGATCGGGACTCTCCAGCGGATACACGCGGCTCGTGCGCCCTGTGGGAGACCCGGTCTCCATCTTCGTGCGCCGCACTTCATACGACCTGAGCGCTGTCACACGGTTTGGGCAGCCGAGTGGCCGCAATGCGGTGGGATTGCTCGGGGCCGCGTTGATTGGCGAGGATGTGCGGACGGAGCCCGAACTCGTAATTGTCGCGGACTCGGGGCTCATGCGACAAATCGTGAATCCATTTGCCGGCGGCTATCCCGGGTTCACAACCACTCGCCTTGCCGGCATCGCCGGCGTGCGTGCCCTCCGCTACATCACGGTGAACGCCTTCGACGCGATCTCCGCCGAACAGGACATGGGTATCGGCGTGCAGCTCGACTTGCTGGCCGGTCCGAGTTTGCGGTCATCAGGTGGCCCGGCGGACTTCTTCATGGCGTCGGATTTCTACGCGGGGTTCGGCAACAAGCGCACGTTCTTCGTCGCCCGCGGCCTGCTGGAAGGGCGGCGCGAGCGCGGGGCGCAGCGCTGGAAAGGGATGGTCTCAAACGTGCGGCTCGACGGCTACCATCGGTCGACTGTGGACCGGACATCGAAACTGTCGCTCGAATACTCCGGCACGCGCGCGCTCGCCTTTCCGCTGCAACTCACGCTGCGCGACCACGAATCGGGGCTTCCGGGCTACAGCAACGCAACAATGGCCGGCGGCCATCGGCTCATTGGTCGCATTGATGAACGACTCTACCTGATGTCCATCCGCGGCCGCGTGGAGCTGGCGGCTGGCGCCTTCGCCAGTGCGGGACGCCTCTGGGCGGGTGATGCACCCTACGGCGCTACGACCGGCGTGCTGGGTGCCGCGGGCCTGTCGCTCACCGCCGCGTTTCCCGAAGGAAGCAAGCGTTCGTATCGGTTCGAGGTCGCCTTTCCCTTTGACCCGGCGCGCGCCGAGTCTCGCATGCAAGTGCGGCTCGTGACCAGCGATCGCACCCGCCGGCTCTGGGCCGAGCCTGGCGACCTCTCTCGCGCACGTACCGGCGCGACGCCAGTCAGCCTGATGAAGTGGTAGCAGCCTAAGCGACTGCTCCGCTTGCGCACGCCCCTGCTTCGGTGTCTATTCGGTATCCATAGACACCCAAGAATATGCCGTCCCACGCCATCCCCCCCGTAGAACTCCGCACCCACACCGCCTTCTCGTTCAATGACGGGAGCGTCACTCCCGAAGCCATGGTGGATCGCGCTGCCGACCTCGGCTATTCCGCCATCGGCATCACGGATACTGCAGATGTCGGAGGTCTGGTCCGTGGGGCACTGATCGCAAAACTTCGTGGCATCCGGATGATTGCGGGTGCCGAGTTGCACGTGGATGGCCGACCAGCCGCGTTCCTCGCGCGCACCGCCGAGGGCTATCGCAACCTCGCGGGACTTGTGACGGCATCGCGTGTGGGCGTTTGGAAAACCTGGGAGAAGGAAGAAGCCAGCGCGCTGCGTGGCCAACCGAACGTGACCTGGGCGCAGGTCATGGAGCGCTCGGCAGGATTGCAGATGCTCACGGGACCCGCATCCGGCGCCTGCGCGACGCTGATTCGCGCGGGGCAACCAGAGCGCGCCGACCGGCAGCTCGCGGAATGGCGCGAGGTGTTCGGTGAGCGCCTCGCGGTGGAGGTACACCTGCATCACGTGGACGGCCACGAGGCCGCGCTCGCTGCCGAACTGATCCGCCTCGCCGCGCGCGGGCGCGTGAGTTGGGTGGCCGCGCAGGATGCGCGGTATATCGACGACACCTCACGGCTCGTGCACGATTGCCTCACCGCGCTCCGCCACGAGATGACGGTGGACCAGGCCCTGCGCGCCGGCGTGCTGCACCCCAACGGCGAGTGGAAGCTCCTCCGCCCCGACGAACTGCAGCGCCGGTGGCAGGGATGCGAGTCGGGGCTGAGCGAGGCGGCGCGCATCGCGAGCGAGTGCGGATTCGACCTGGAGTGGATGCGGCCTCCCCTCCCGGCGTTCCCAATGCCCGACGGCGAGGATCCTGACGCGTTCCTCCGCGCCCGCGCCTACGAAGGTGCACATCGGCGATGGGGCGCATCGCTCAGTGCAGCGCAGGTGAAGCAACTCGACCATGAGCTTGCGCTGATCCGCAAACTCGGCTTCGCGGGGTTCTTTCTCGTGAT
>JARIET010000181.1 GCA_031127185.1 Gemmatimonadota bacterium
GGCTCACCGCACCCGCCGAGCCCGGCTCCGGCGCGTACCACGTCCACAGGTATGTGCACTCGGGATAGTTCGGCGCGGCGGGCGGAAAGAGCAGCCCGTACACCGTTACCGTCTGGCCCGGCGCAACAACCGGATTGTTCGTGATCGTCGCCTGGATCTTGGCCTGCACCGCGGGAATCGAAATCCAGTCCGGCGGCTCCTGCGGAAACGGAAATTTGCTGCCACCAATGCACGTCTGCGTACCGTCCTCGAACGTCGATATCATGAATCCCGCCGCGCTGTTCGCGGGCGGAGTCATCCCTTCAGGCGCCGGCCCCGTCAGCAGCGCCACGTCCGTTTTCTTGGGCGGGGGTGGCTGGTTGGGATTGAAGTCGTACAACATCAACGTGTCCTGCGCGCGATCCGAAAACACCTTGTACTCGGCGTCCGGCTTCCACACATACAACACGCGCGTCGGCAGCGGATTGTATTGCTGGTTCACCGGCGTCATGAACGCCGTGAACCCGAAGTTCGGGTTGAAGGTGAAGTTCTTGAACCCTTTCGGGTTCCCCGCCGCGAATCCTTCGAACGTGGGCTGCGCCCACTTCACCGGCTTCGCCACCATCTCCGCAGAATTGTAGGAGGTGAACTCGGGGATGTAGGTGAACGAGTACATCTGGAAGAGTGCGAGCTGCGTCGGGTCGCCCATCGTTGGCTTGGGCGGCCCATAACCGAACATCATCCGCATCGGCGTGTTCGTACCGCTCTTGAACCACATCCACGTTGCGGCCGGCGGTGAGTTGGGAAGCGGCACCGGCACACTCCACCAGTCGTACGACTGCGGCGACATCCAGTTCAGCGGCGAGGCACCGGCGCACTGCGCGTTGGATGCCTGCGCACCGTACCAGTTCGACGGAACACTCCATCCCATGTCGACCGCCTTCCACGTCACGCCGCCGTCGCGCGATAGCTCGGTTCCCTCGCTGGTGATCACGTACCACCACGTGCCGTAGTCGCAACCGGCAATCTGCGCACTCAGGAACACACCCGGGACACACGCAATGTTGGCCAGGCAGAGCTGAAAGAACGGATTGTCCGGTTGTGGATCGGTGGAGAGTGGCGGACAAAACGGATGCAGCATTGCCACCGCGGTCCAGGCGGCCGGCATCTCCGGCGCGGACGATGTTACCGGCTGGAACGCTGGATATGCAGACGACGGGACAGGATCGACACTGCTCGCGGGGGCCATGCAGTCTCCTCGGTAAAGGCGAGCCCAATACTACCGTCCACGGGCCTGCCTGTCACGTGGCCGGCTCGCTGACACGCGCCGCCGACACGCCGCGCACCTCTCAGGTGCTGAGCGTGTGCACGCTCACCGGATCGCTGCGGCCGCGAATCACGGTCGGCCCGCGCGCAACGAATCCACCGATCTCGCCCACCGCGCGCCGAGCCGTCACGTCGTCAATGACGATCGCCGCCTGCAGGTCGCGGCTCAGCGCCTGCAGCCTGGCCGCCAGGTTGGTGGTGTTGCCGAGCGCCGTCCAGATGTACCGGTCCACCGATTTCACATTGCCAACGTACGCCTCTCCGGTCGCGATCCCCACGCCCACCTGAATGGCCGCGGCGGCCGGGGCGCCAGCATCGCCTGCAGTCGTCGCGCGGTTCGCTTCCACGATCTGTCGCGCCGTGCGCACCGCAGCGGCTTCCTTGGCGGCCAATGCGATGGGCGCGCCGAACACGGTCATCATGCCGTCACCATTGAACTCCACAATCGTGCCACCATGCTCCTGCACAATATCCGACACGCGCGCCGTGTGACGGTTGACGGTCGCAAAAATGTCCGCCGGCGCCATCCCCTCCGCGATCGACGTGTATCCGCGAATGTCCACGAACAACACGGTGACTTCGCGCTGACCTTCCTCGAGATCGGCGCCGGAATCGATCTGTTTGGCGATGGCGCCGGGCACGTAGCGCCGCATCGTGCGCTGCATCGTGCGCGACTGTTCGAGCAGTTCGGCCGAAGCAAAACGCTGCAGCTCGCTGGAAATCTGCTGCGCCGCCGCCGTCAGGAGCGTCAGCTCCTGACTGGTATAGATGTCGCCCGAGGCCTTTGGTCCCAGAAAAATCAACGCGGCGAGCGCACCCTGTCCACGCACCGGCAACAGCACGCCGTCACCCATCGCGTCGAGCGTCGCGCGGTCCGCGGCGGTGAGCCCATCCGCGAGTTCCGGCGTGCGCAGCCACTCGGCAATCTCGAGCGCGCGATTGCGGCGCTGCAGGACCTCGCCAAAATGCGCACTGGTATCGAGCGCCAGCGGAATCCCGCGACCCGTCGCATAGACTGTCGTAAAGGTGCCATCCACGCTACCGAAAATTGCAAACGGCTCCGCCCCCGCCGCCGAAAGCTGCCTGCCACCGAGTGTCAGCACGTCCTCCGGCGTGTTGCACGCCGGCAACTCCGCGGTCAGCGTCTGCACCCCTTTCTCGATCGCGTGCCGCTCGGGAAAGAAGACCCGGTCCATCGCCGGCTGCAGCCGGCGATGCAACGGAATGCCGGTCATCGCCAGCCCCATCGAGAGCAACGATTGCGCCACGAGCGGATTGATCTGCATGGACTGCGCGCTCATCTCAGCGAGCTGCGGAATCAGGAAAAAGACACCGCCAAGCACGACGATGGACAGCACCGAGTACGACGCCGCCGCGCTGATGAGGCGATTGACGTCGAACAGGTTGTACTTCACGATCGCGATCAGGAACGACACGGGAATCAGCGGCAGCCCGAGCCCGCTGACCGTGTAGAGGATGAACGCATCCGGAAATGCAGCGACGAATGCCGTCACCACTGCGGCCGGCGCGAGCGCGAAGTAGAACCCCAGCATCACCCACCGCACCTGCCGTCGCCCAACCGAGTTGGCGCGGCGGTAGTTGTCCGCGAGGATTCCCAGCAGGGCCACATACACCGCCACCTGCAGCAACGGATGCATGCGAGTGGCAATTTCGGCCGGGAACGGGAAGCCCACGAACGCACTCACGGCCATCGGTGCCATCACTGCGAACACCCACGGCAGGTTGAGCACCCACCGGCGCCGGGGCGCGTCGAGCAACAGCATCGCCGCGCGCAACAGCAGGGGTCCGGCAAACAGCATCGAGATGCCGAAGGTCAGCAGCGTCGCGGCCACTTTCCACATGGACTCGGCCGGGTACGGGAGCCAGCTCAGCGCCCACGCCATGAAGGCCGGGAAGATGGACTGCGCGGCCGGCGATTTGGGTGCCCGCAGGATGATCAGGTAACCGACCACCGCGAAGCTGAGCGAGAACAACATCGGCCACCACCACGGCACGGGCAACTCGGCCACGGGCATCGTGATGGTCCTGGCCACACCGTCGTGCCGGATCTCCAGCGTGGGCGCTCTACCCACCCGTCGCTGGCTGAAGGCGGTCATGCCTGCCTTGAGTCCGGTCTGACCCTGCAGGTCGATATCGCCAACCTTCAGCAGTTCATCGCCAACTTGCAGCCCCGCCGAGTCCACGACCGCCTCGCTCCCCGGCATGATGGACGAAATCGTCGGGAAAGCGGATGGCCCCGAGGCGTCCGCCACGAAGAACGCACTTGCGCTCAGGAGACCATTGGCTGCAACGTGGGCGTGCAAAATGAAGCTGGCCAGCCACACCGGCACGAGCAGGATGACCAGCCATCGGTCCAGGGGCCTGAGGGCCGAGAGGCTCCACGGAGATGCCGCGCGTCGGGTCGTGCTGAACGCCATTGCGTTTCGTCTCCGTCAGGTTCCGCGGGGACGCGGCGCGGTGGACAACCGTTTAACCATCGGACAAACAAATGACTTTCGACGAGATTGCGCCAGACCTCAATACCGGAGACATCTTCCTGTTCCACGGAACTGAGTGGACGAGCCGCATTATTGAGGAGGTCACCCATAGCATCTACTCGCACGTGGCGATGGTCGTGCGCGCTCCAGGCTCCAGCGGCGTGAACGGACTTACCCTATGGCAGTCGTTCGAGCCCACCGGCGGCGTGGGGATTTCGGATGCCGGAAAGTTCCTTGCCACGTACGACGTCTCACCCGGCGAATTCATGGCCGCGCGGCACCTCAACGTCACCCGGACGCCCGCAATGCAGGCGGCCCTCGACAGCTGGGTGTCGACCGTCAACGGCCGACCGTTCCCGAGCATCACGGACCTCGTGCTGCACTGGATCGAAGGCACGAAGGACATCAGCTCCGGCTACGACGACTTCTTCTGCTCGCAGCTCCTCGCCTCGACCTACATGCAGATGGGACTGCTGCCGAACAACCCGGTGGCGAACGCGTATTCGCCTGAGATGTTCAGTGACAAAAACCCGTCGCTGCCGTTGCAGCTTGGCGCATCATACGGGCCGCAGATCCCCGTCACCCCGTCGTAACGCTTAACGGGCACACAGCCGGGTGAGCACCCTCGAACTACTCCGCGAGTCGCTGGCCGCCGCATACGACATCGAACGCGAGGTGGGCCGGGGCGGCATGGCGCGCGTGTACCTGGCGCACGACCGCAAGCACGACCGCAAGGTCGCGCTCAAGGTCATCGATACCGAAGTCGCGATGGGCATGGCCGCCGAGCGTTTTCTGCTCGAGATCCGGCTGTGCGCGCGGCTGACGCATCCGCACATCCTCCCACTGCTCGATTCGGGCTACGCCGGCGACCGTCCGTTCTATGTGATGCCCTACGTGGATGGTGAGTCCATTCGCGATCGGCTCAAGCGGATTGCCCGGTTTCCGGTGGATGACGCCGTTGCGCTCGTGCGGGAGGTGGCCGATGCGCTCGACTATGCGCACGCGGCTGGCGTGCTCCACCGCGATATCAAGCCGGAGAACGTGCTGCTGCTCGGCACACACGCCGTGGTGCTGGACTTCGGCGTGGGCCGCGCCATTTCGGCGGCGAGCGAAAAAGCCGCCGACCTGACCATTGCCGGCACCTTCGTGGGCACGCCGGCCTATATGAGCCCCGAGCAGGCGGCTGGCGAAACAACACTTGATGGCCGCAGTGATGAGTACGCGCTCGCCGTGATGCTCTACGAAATGCTTGCCGGTGAGCCACCCTTCCAGGGTCCCAACGCGCAGGCGGTGATTGCCAAGCGATTCTACGCACCGGCGCCGCCCCTCAATCTGAAGCTCCCGGAGCTGCCCGAAAACGTTGTCCAGACCGTTGCCACTGCGCTCGCGCAGTCGGCGGACGACCGGTTCGCGACCGTCGGCGATTTCGGACGGGCACTCGCGTCGGGGTCTACCGCAACGATGGCGGTGGCGCCGCGAGTGGCCCCGCTTCCCTCCATCGGCGTCGTTCCGTTCGCCAATGTCGGCAATCACCCCGACAACGAATTTCTCTCCGATGGAATCACTGATGAGGTCATTTCGGCACTCTCCCGCCTGCGCACACTGCGCGTGGCGGCCCGCACATCGTCGTACGCCATCCGCGCCCAACGCGACGACATCGCCGTCATTGGGGCGAAGCTCAAGGTCGATACCCTCCTGGAGGGCAGCGTGCAGCGCGCGGGCAACCGAATTCGCGTGAAGGCACGCCTTGTGAAGGCGTCGGATGGATTCCATGTCTGGTCGGAGCAGTTCGACCGCGAGCTGGATGACGTCTTTGCCATTCAAGACGCCATCAGCTCCGCAATCGTGCAGGCACTCGAGACGACAATCCTCGGCGGCGTACAGATGGCGGGCATTCGGGCTGCGTCCACCCGCCCGGCCGCCTACGAGCCCTACCTCAAGGGGCGGTTCTTCTGGAACAAGCGCACCGAGGCGAACCTTGCACGGGCGGTTGACCTGTTCGGTGAAGCCATAGCTGCCGATCCGAATTACGCGCCCGCCCATGCGGGGCTTGCCGATGCCTACGCCGTGCTCGGCACGTACGGCGCGCGCGAGCCGCGCAAGGTGATGCCGCTGGCGCTGGAGAGCGCTGAACGCGCGCGCGCACTCGACTCCACCCTCGCAGAACCGCATGCGACTCTGGGGCTGATTGAGGCGGTGTTCGCGCACAACTGGGAAAAGTCGGAGGCAGCATTCGCGCGTGCGTTGACGCTTGATCCGACCTACGTCACGGCCCATCAATGGCGCGCT
>JARIET010000182.1 GCA_031127185.1 Gemmatimonadota bacterium
ACCGCCACGACCCCCAGCGCCGCCGCCGCCCGCAAGGCCGGGAGCGGTCATTGCCCACTGCACGCGGTTGATCCCGGCCACGTTCGGTGCCGAGCCACTGCAGAGCGTGCGACCCTGCGCATCCGTGATGGCCAACGTCACGGCACCCTGCGCCGGCGTGCGCAGGTAGTAGCTGATGGCCGATCCGCGCGGTGCATTCTCTCCGCGCCAGGCCTTCTGCGCCGCCGCTGTACGGTGATTGTCCTGCCGATCGTTGATCCACGCTACCGCCGGGCGCACATCGAACAGATGTGCATCTGACACACGAACTGCCGGCGTGAACTGTTGGAGTGCCGTGATGTCATCGGCGATGTAGATGCCGCGGCCATGCGATGCGACCACGAGGTCACCTTCACGCGGATGGATGTACACCTCGTCCGTGCGCACCGTAGGATAGTTGTTCATGAACTTTTCCCAACTCTGTCCGCGGTTGAGCGACACAAACAACCCGAACTCGGTGCCGGCGAAGAGCAGGTCGGGATTTTTCAGGTCTTCACGAATCGCCTGCAGATTGCCCGCCGGCAGATTGGACGAAATATTCCGCCACGTTGCGCCATAGTCGGTGGTCACGAACGCATACGGCTTGAGGTCGTTGCTCCTGTGTCCATCAATGGCGACGTATGCCGTTGCCGCGTCAAAGTGCGACGCTTCAATGCGGGAGATCCAATAGAGGTTGGTCTCGCCGTTCAGCGCGCCCTGTGGCATGCCGGGGATGTTCTTGCCCACTTCTGTGAAGGTGACACCGTTGTCGCGGCTCACCTGCACATTACCATCGTCGGTGCCTGCCCATACCACGCCCGCCCGCACCGGCGACTCGGACAGCGAAATGATCGTCGAGTACGACGTCAGGCCATCGTTCTTCGAGAGCTGCGTCGTGTTGCCGGGCGCCATCACGTCCACCTTGCAGCGGTCAATCCGCTTGGTGAGGTCGGCGCTCTGCATGTACGTGTCACCCTGGTTGTCCGAGCGATAGATGCGCGCACCGCCAATCCAGAAGACCCGCGGATTGTGCGGTGACAGCTGGAAGGGAGTGTTCCAGTTGAAGCGCGCGCCGTCGCCCGGCTGCGCGTTGAGCACATTGCCGCGCGCGGCTGCCCCGCCGCCCCCAAATCCGCCGCCGCCACCACCGCCGCCGCCGCGCCCGCCAGGGCCGGCAATCCGACCGTCATTGCACCCGGCAAGTGTGCTCGGCGGCAACCCTGTTCCGCCGCCAACCGGCGTGGGCCTGACACTCACCGATGCTCCTGTGAGGAGGTCATAGCGGCTGGTGTTTCCGTTCTGCGATTCCGTGAAGATGATGTTCCATGCGGTCGGATCGGCCGCGGTCTGGAAACCGTCGCCGCCACCCACACCATACCAATGCGCGTGCGTAAGCCCTGCGCCGCGCGTCGTGCTGGGAGCGCCCCACGTGCCGTTGTCCTGAAGCCCCGTGTACACGCGATACGGCCGGCGCATATCGGCGCTCACCCAATACGAATAGGCCGCCGCCATCGTGTTGACATAGTCCCAGGTATGACCCTGGTCCCACGAAATGTTGAGGCCACCATCATTGCCGATCATGATGTGGCGCGGGTTGTTCGGATTGATCCACATCGCGTGGTTATCGACATGGCCTGAAGTGTTGTTGCCGCCGGCGGCGTCGAGCGTCGCGAACGTCTTGCCGCCGTCCATCGACTTTGTCCACGGGAGACCCGAGGCATAGACGATGTTGGCGTTGGTCGGATCCACGCGGAGCTGGCTGAAGTACATCGGCCGCGCATTGCAGTTGCTCATCAGCGTCCACGTGCGACCACCGTCGCTGGTGCGGTAGACCCCGCCGTCCGTGGGATTGAGGGGAGGCGCGGCATTGGGTGTATCCGCGCCGCGTCCCCCGGCGCCGAATCCACGCCCCGGTCCTGCGTTGTTGCACCAGTCGTATCCGCCGCCGCGCCCGCCACCGAGGCCAGCTTCCGCGGCGGCGGCGGCGGCCGCGTTGGCCTGCGCTGCCGTCTGCGGTGCGGCAGTCGCCGTCCCGAGCCGGCCCACATCGCCGCCTTCAATCTGGAAATACACCGTGCCTGGATTTGACTTGGCGATCGCAATCGCGATACGACCATACGACCCGGTTGCCGAGAGCCCGGGCCCAACCACCTTGTTCCACGTGCGGCCGGCGTCGGTGGTCTTCCACACCGCGCTGCCGGGGCCACCACCGTTGAAGCAGCAGCTCGTGCGACGACGCTGGTAGCTGGCCGCGTAGAGCACATTGGAGTTCGACGGATCAATCGCGAGGTCGGTGAAGCCAGTGTTCTCGTCGATGTACTTCGATTTGTTCCAGGTCTTCCCGCCGTCCGTGCTCTTGTAGAGCCCACGATCCGGACTCGCCCCGAACAACGGCCCGTTGGCCGCCACGTACACGGTTTCGGGATTCCGCGGGTCGATCACGACGCGCGAGATCGATTGCGTTCCGGTCAGGCCGAGGTCGGTCCAGGTCTTGCCGCCATCGGTGGTCTTGAACATGCCCCCGCCAAAGGTCGACGACTGGCGATTGTTCGACTCGCCGGTGCCCACATAGACGATGTCGGGGTTTGACGGATGAATCGCGATGTCGCCGATGGACGCCACCGGCATTTCGTCGAAAATGGGCTCCCAGGTGGTGCCCATATTGACAGACTTCCACACGCCGCCGGAAGCGTACCCGATGTAGATGATGCTGGGATTGCCGGGGAACGCTTCAACGTCGTCGATTCGCCCACCCATGCTGGCGGGACCGACTGAGCGGAACCGGAAGTTGGTCAGAAGGGGGTTGGCGGAACGATTCGCCATCCGTTCGCCCAACTGCTGTGCTGGAAGCGGAGCGGTCGGCGCGCTGAGTCCGACAAACGCGATGCCCGCGAGCGGGGCCAGAATACGAACCGGAATTCGCATACGGAGTCCTGGTGTGGGGGTTCAGTTCAACTACGCAGCAAGAATGGCACGCGTTGCTCGATGTGGCGAATCAAAATATGAACGTTTTGTGAATTCCGGGTATGCGGTCGCCTGCGCCGCAGCCCCCGCGGCATGCCCTACGGACGCCTCGCGCGAATCTTCACGGGGACGGCCGTAGTTCCCCAATGCAGCCGCAACGTCGCCGAATCACCGTCCGCCGACGCGAAGTAGAACGAGAGCGTTTCGAGACTGCTCGCTGCTTCGGGAGCGGCTTTCACCCGTGCCGCGTCCTGACCCGTCGGGTACCGGGTATGAAAAACGGATGGCACGGTACTGAAGATCATCGTCCATTCGGTGGCGCCCGGAATCGCCCAGATCGAGTAGCTGCCCGCGGCGAGCGGTGCCCCATTCACCTCGATCGGCGCGGTAATCGTGAATCGCGCGGCCGAATCGGCACTCGGCGACCAGACGCGATCCCAAGGCACGAGCGCACCGAAGAGTTCACGGCCACGTGCAGATGGGCGGCGGTAGACGATATCGATCTGCGTGCCCGCAAGGTTTTGCGAAACTCCTGCGAGCTGACTGCGCGGAATCGTTTGCGCACGCCCGCACGGCGCCAACACCACCGTGAACACCAGCGCGAGCAGGGGCGCACGAACGCCCGCGTCGAATCGCACGCGAGGGATCATCACGCGCCGCTCCAGATGGCTCCGAACGCGCGCGACCAGTTGCCGCCGAGCATCAGCTTGATCTGCGCGTCAGTGTACTTGCGCCGAACCAGACCCTCGGTGAGGTCATAGACGCGTCGCGGATGGTCGAGCTTCTTGGTCGTGATCGTGCTGTCTGTGTCGCGATGAAAACGATACCGGTCGAAGTTTGGCTGATTCAGCGGCTCGGGCACGCCCATCGGATTGGGATTGCCCTGCACATCCATGTCACTCCCGATGCCGACGTGTTCCACGCCGACAAGCTTCGCGACGTGGTCGAACTGGTCCAGCGCATGTTCGATAGTCACAGGTTCATCGAGCTTGAGCATGAAGCGCAGGAACGGAATGCCCATCACACCGCCCGACTTGGCGATAGCGCGAATCATGTCGTCGGTCTTGGCACGCAGATGGCCAGGCACCAGCGCCCGGCAGGGGGCGTGCGACACCACCACCGTCTTCTTCGCCGCGGCAAGCGCGTCGAGCGTGGTACGATCACCCGAGTGCGAGAGGTCCACGGCCATGCCCACCTCCTGCATGCGGGCAAGCACCTGGGCTCCGTACTCGGTGAGGCCGTCATCAGTATCTGCCAGAAAACCTGAACCGAGTCTGTTCGTGGTGTTGTAGGTCAACTGCGACGCACGCTGGCCAAGCGCAAAGAAGGTGTTGACGTCGTCGAGCGTGCGGAAATGATCGGCGCCTTGCACCGTGAGCATGATGCCAACGCGGTTCTTGTCTCGCGCGAGGGTCGCGAAATCCGCCGCATCGTCCACCCGCAGGAACCAGTCACTGTAGCCGGCGAAGAATCCATTCCAGTCCGCGGCCCACTTGAGCGCGGCATCGTACGAACCGCTCCCCGATCCGAGTCCGAACACGCGCGTTCCGGACCTGCGATACACCTCGAAATCGGCGCGGGTGAACGACCCCGGCTTCTGCATCCAGAGCCGACTCTTCACGGGATCCTGCCGGAAGTCGGGGAATTGGAACTGGTTCAGCGCGTCAATGACGACCGTTTCCTCGACGAGTCGAACGGCGCGCGCCGAGTACGCGGGCGCACCTTGGCCAAAGAGACTGAAACGTCCACGCAGCACGGCGGGGGCGCCGAAGATGCCAATCGCGCCGACGCCGAGGGCGTGGACGACGCTACGCCGAGTGGTCATGACTAGGGTTGGACGCGAAATGTCGGCGCCGGCCTGGAACGATCCTCATACGGGCGTAGCCACCAGTCAAAGAAGGTCCAGGTGCGATTCCACGAGTCGACCTGCTCCGGTGAATCGACCCGTTCCAGCGTGCGCGGATCCACGCGACGGTTGAACGCGTGCCCGACAGAGCCGCCCCAGCCGGGCGGATCGACATAGACCTTGGTTTCCGCAAGATCGGGCTTGAGGGCCCGCAGCTTCCAGACCACCTGCTGGTCTTCCACGTAGTTCACGTCCAGGTCGTTCGTGGCCACGTGCACCAGCGTCGGGATGTGGAGATTCTCGATCTGATACAGCGGCGAGCGACGGATATACTCGTTGGGATTCTCGAACGGCATCCCGCGAATCCCCGGCTCGGCTGCGAAGTTCCGCGCGTAGCTCGGGCCCTTCAGCGAGAGTCGGAACAGCAGGTTCGTGACCGGCACCATTGCCGCGATGGCCTTCATCGTGGGTTTGCCGCGCGTGGCGTTGAGCAACGTGATGAAGCCGCCATGGCTCCAGCCCATCATGCCCAGTCGATCGAGGTCTACGTACGGAAGCGTGCGGAGGTAATCTTCGGCGCTCATCACGTCATCCACCTCGTGGCCGCCGTAGTCGATGGCCATGTGGTGCGCCTCGCCGTGCCCCGTGCTGCCGCGATAATCCGGCGTGATGATGACATAGCCACGATCCACGGCCTCTTTCACGAATGGCAGCATGTTCGTACCCCAATTGCCATGCACGCCGCCATGCACCCAGATCATCGCAGCGTGGCCCTTCGTGCCGCGCTTGTTGATCGGGGCGAACAGGTACGCCGGGATCGTCATGCCGTCCACGCGGCTCTTGTACGTGATTTTCTGGAAATCGACAATGCCCTTGAAGCGCGCGGCATATGTGCTGTCGGTCGCGCGTTTCGTTGCCATGTCAGCTTCGAAGTTTCCGCGCGGGAGATCCTTGGGGTCGTTGCTGACGTAGAGCTGGCGCATGCGAGCGCTGTCCATCTGGCCCTGAAACCCGCGACCGCCGCGACCGCCGCCGACTACGGTTGACGGCTGACGGTTTACGGTTGACGGAATGAGCACACCCGAATCCACGCGCACACTCGAAATCGTCGTGACCACCCGAGGCGGACCGGCGGGCGCCGGCGTGGTCACAGGCTTTGGTGCCGTCGAGCACGCCGCCGCGAACACGACACACAGCCACAGTCCAGCGTTTCGATTCGTCTGATTCATGAGTTCTTGTCCGATGAAATCCACCATGAAGCCG
>JARIET010000183.1 GCA_031127185.1 Gemmatimonadota bacterium
GGGTTCTTTCTCGTGATGTGGGATGCGATTCGCTTTGCGCAGTCGCGCGGGATTCTCTGCCAGGGGCGCGGCAGCGCGGCCAACTCCGCGATCGTCTATTGCCTCGGCATCACTGCGGTGGACCCGGTGAAGAATGGACTGTTGTTCGAACGCTTTCTCTCCGAGACGCGCGTGGACGGACAGGCCGACGCGCCGGATATCGACGTGGACTTCGAGCACGACCGCCGTGAAGAGGTGCTCGACTACATGTACCAGCGCTATGACAGGCCGCACGCCGCCATCGCTTGCATCGTGCAGACCTACCGCGCGCCGAACGCTGTGCAGGACGCAATGCGCGCCTTTGGCTACCCCGCCAATCTTGCCACGAGCATCTCCAAGAAACTTCACCGCTACGACCCGATGGATGCTGCCGTGCAGATGCAGGCGAAGTACGCGGCGCAGGCGGGACTCGACCTGAACGCCGCGCGCGTGAAGGCCCTGCTGCGCGCCATCGGCGGATTCGACCGTTTGCCACGACTCCGTGCCACCCACGTGGGCGGGTTCGTGCTCTCCGGCGCTCCACTCGGCAACTGGCTTCCCATCGAACAGACAAACATGGGGCGCACGATCGTGCAGTTCGACAAGGACGACCTCGATGCGGTGGGCATTCCCAAGTTCGATTTTCTGGGCCTCGGTGGCCTCGCCATGATCCGCCGCGCCTTCGATGCGATCGAGGTGCGCACGGGAACGCGTCCGGAGATGTACACGCTCCCGACGGACGACAAGCCGACCTACGATCTCATCGCCAAGGGCGAAACCGTCGGCACCTTCCAGATCGAGAGCCGCGCACAGATCGCCAGCATCGTGCACACCAGGCCCGAACGGCTCTATGACATCGTCGTGCAGGTGGCGCTGATCCGGCCGGGCCCCATCCAGGCGAAGTTCGTGCGCCCGTACACCCGGCGTCGGCGTGGGCATGAAAAACCGACGTTCCAGCATCCGGCCCTCAAGCCGATCCTCGCGCGCACGCAGGGCATACCGATTTTTCAGGAACAGGCGATGTCCATCGCCATGGCGCTGGCCGGGTACACCGGCGCTGAGGCCGACGAACTGCGCCGGACGATGGGCAACATCCGCAAGGAACCGCGCCTCATCGCCGCGCTCGAGCGGCTGAAGCAGCGGATGGTGGAGCACCGGATCGAGCCGCGCATTCCCCCGGAGATGGCGCAGCAGATCTGCGACGATCTGCGTGGGTTCGCGAATTATGGATTCCCGGAATCCCACGCCTGGAGCTTTGCGCTCATCGCCTACGCAACGGCGTGGCTCAAGGTGCACTACCCGACGGAGTTCTACCTCGGCCTGCTGAATGCCTGGCCGATGGGGTTCTACTCACCCGCCACGCTGATTCATGATGCCAAGCGTCACGGCGTGGAAGTGCGGCCGCCCTGCCTCGCGCGCGGGTGGTGGGAATGCACGTCCGAGTCCATCGCGGGCAAGCACCCCGCGCTGCGTGTGGGCTGGCGCTACGTGCGCGGCATCGGTGAGAAGGCGCTCGACGCCCTGCGCAACGCTCATACCGCAGTGCCCTTCACCTCCATCGCCGACGTGACGCAGCGCGCGCGGCTCACGCGCGCGGAACTCAACCAGCTCGCCCAGGCGGGAGCGTTCCACGTGTGGGAGCCCGATCGCCGGAAAGCGGCGTGGGAAGCGCTGCGTGCCGTGCACGACACACTTCCGCTCGCCCCCACACACCACACCGAGCATCACCCCGCCCCACTCACGCGCGACGAACTGATTCAGCTCGACTACTACGCTACCGGCATCACGATCCATGGCCATCCCATGATGGCGCTGCGCGAACAACTCAAGGCGCGCGGCGTGCGCGACAGCCGGGAGATCGAGCGGCTTCCCAACCGGACGAATGTGTCAGTGGCAGGGCTCGTAGTAATCCGCCAGCGCCCGTTCACCGCCAATGGCGTGCTCTTTCTCCTCCTCGAGGACGAACACGGCTTCATGAACGTCGTGGTGAAAAAAGATGACGTGGAACCGAACGAGGAGGTCGTGAAGCGCGCGCAGTTCATCCTCGTGCACGGGCACGTGGGGCGCGAAGGGAATGCGCTCTCCGTTGTGGGCCATCAGTTCGAGGCGATCGACGCCGGAGAGCGGCTCACGCAGCAGTCGCGGGACTTTCGGTAGGCGCCGCGACACCGTCGCGGGGCGACCCACGAGTGGCCTGCTTTGACTCCGGCGCGCAGCGGCCCCAACTTCCGGCCGATGCCCGCCCCTGCGCTGCTGCAATCGAACGACATGCCGTGGCCTGTGATGGTCGGCATTGGTTTATTGGTCGTCGCGGGCGTGATCTACTCCCAGATTCTTGCACGCCGCCGACGAGAGGCCCTGGCGGCCTTCGCACAATCGCTCGGCCTCACGTTTCACCCCGGCCACGACCACGACTTCCCGCATCAACGTGCACATCGATGGTTTCAGCAAGGCCGTTCACAGGTCGCCTACAACCGGCTCGAAGGACAACGGACAATCGCTGATGTGGAGTGCACGGTGATGTTGGGCGACTTCCAGTGGGTCACAGGCTCGGGAAAGAACCGCACCACGCATCAGCGCAGCTACTTACTCATCCAGCCCGCATGGAATGGACTCCCCAACCTCAAGATTCGCACCGAGCACCTCTTTGATAAGATCGGGGACGCGCTTGGATTCGACGATATCGACTTCGAGTCGGAGGAGTTCAGCCGCAAGTTCATGGTCAAGAGCGCCGACAAACGATTTGCTTACGCCGTCGTGCACCCGCGGATGATGGAGTTCCTGATCGCTTGCGACGACTATGGCGTCGATCTCGAACGAGGCGAATGCCTCATCACCGGCGTGAACAGCCGCGCCGACCCGTCAGACTTCCGCGCCGCACTCGGCTGGGCGGAGCGCTTCTTTGGACAGTGGCCTGATCACCTGCGGAACGAACTGAACAGCAGCGGATGGAGGTCCGCGCCATGATCGATCCCCTCTACGTCCTCATTGGCGGGGCGGGCCTCGCGCTGATCTGGGTCATCGCTACCTACAACCGATTCATCGCCCTGCGCCAATACCTCAAGAGCGCTGCGGCGGGAATCGACGTCGAACTCAAACGGCGCCACGATCTCATCCCGAACCTCGTCGAGGTGGTGAAAGGCTATGCTGCGCACGAGCGGACGGTGTTCGAGAGCGTGGTGCGCGCCCGCAACGCAGCCGTGGCGGCGATGGGGAGCGGGAGCGCACTGGCGACGCGTGAATCCGAACTGATGCGCGGCCTACGCGGCATCTTCGCGATCGCCGAGGCATACCCGGAACTGAAAGCCGATGCGCGCTACGGCAATCTGCAGCGCCAGCTGGCCGACACCGAAGACCGGATCGCCGCGACCCGGCGCCTTTACAATGGCAACGTACGCGACTGGCGCGCGCTCCGCGATTCCTTCCCGGCCCTGGTGATTGCGCGCGTCTTTGGATTTGCTGGCGTGGATTTCGAGTTCTTCGAGCTGGCGAGCGATGCCGAACGGGTGGTGCCGCGGGTCAGCCTCTGAGTTTCGCCCGCTAGTTTGTGGGGATGCGAATCGCCGCCATCACCCTCCTGCTGCTCGCCGCTGTGCCGGCCGACGCACAGCGTGGGGGCAGCGCCGCGCCGTCCACATCCGGACAACGGGGACGCGCCGCCGCTCCGGACACGGGCCTCACCATGGGCTCATTTGTCGCCTCGCGATTCGACGGCAAGCGCCTCCCGGTCGCCGACCTCGCCACCGATTCGCTCGGCACACAGTTTCTCATCGAATTTTCGGAACTGGTGCTCACCCTCAGAAAGAACCGTGAGTTCCGCGCCACGCTGCGCTATCGGCAGACGCTCGCCACCAAAGGTCAGCGGACGAACAACGAGCCGATGCAGCGCATGACGGTGTACGGCACGTGGATCCGCGAGGGGCAGTCCATTCGCTTTGTGCCCGATCCAGCCCGCGGCGGTCAGGGCCTGCGCATCCTGGCCGGAACCTTCACAGCAAGGACGATCACTGTGCCGTTCGACTACCAGAATGGCCGTCTCGTTCGGCGATCGACCGCGCTGTTGGTGTACGACCCGCAACTGTTTTAGCCAACCACTCCGGAGTGCCGTCGATGCGCCTCGTGTTCCTGGCGGGACTTGCCGTAACCACCGTCGTGCAAGCGCCCTTCGTTTCGCCGGCACGTGCGCAGGGTATCGCCGACCGCGAGTTCGCCGCCGTGCGTCCGCTACTGAGCGGCAGCCGTGCCAAGGAAACGGTCGCGTATATGGAAAAGTTCGTGCGATGGCCGGGAAACCCCGGGTTCGATTCGAGCATCGCGCACGTCGCCGCGCGGCTCACGGCCGCAGGGTATGTGGAACAGTCTCGGGCTCGCGCCACCGATCGGCTCACGTACCGCGTGGAGCGCTATCCGATGACGACCGCGGCCTGGGAGCCCTTGGGCGCGACGGTTCGGCTGTCGACCGTGGCCGGCGTCATCATGCGCACGGCGCCCGTGCTCGATTTCGTCACGAACCGCAACATGCTCACCACCAACTCATTCTCCACTCCCGCGGGCGGAGTCACGGCCGAGTTGGTGAAGGTCAGTGCTGCCACGCCGGCAGCGCTGGACTCGGCGAACGTCGCCGGGAAGATCGTGATGGTGGATGGGCGAATCGGTCAACTCTTTACGGAAGCCGTTGTTCGGCGCGGCGCGATCGGTGTATTGGCCTACTCGATGCCCGCGTACACGCAACCCGAGAAGAACACCCGCAGCATACAGTTCTCCAGCATTCCGTACGACTCGGTCAGGAAAGCGTGGGGCATCATGTTGTCGTTCGACGCGCGGCGCCAACTGCTGGAGGCGCTCAAGCTGGGGACCGTGCGCCTGACCGTGGAGACCCGCTCGCGATTCATCGCACCAGCTACAGAACTCGCCGTCATTGCCGAAGCGCGCGGGAACGTCAGGCCCGACGAACGATTCGTCTACAGCGCCCACGTGCAGGAACCGGGCGCCAATGACGACGCTTCCGGCGTTGGAGCCCAGCTCGAGATGGCGCGCACGCTGGCGGAGTTGATGAAGACGAACCGTATTGACCCAAAGCGCACGATCACCATGCTCTGGGGACAAGAGATTCGTGTGACCGATCGCTATCTCAAGCAGGACACCATCCGCCTGAAGGGCGTGCGCTGGGGTATTTCGCTCGACATGGTTGGCCAGGACACCGAGAAGACGGGCGGGACGTTCCTGATCGAGAAGATGCCCGACCCCTCGGCCATCTGGACGCGCGGCAACGACAAGCACTCGGAATGGGGCGGAAGCCCAATGACCGAGGCGCAGATGAAGCCGCACTACTTCAATGACTTCCTGTTGCAGCGTGCACTCGAGCAGTCGCGCGCCACGGGCTGGGTGGTGAAGACAAATCCGTTTGAAGGCGGAAGCGACCATACCGCCTTCCTGAACAACGGAAGACCGGGGGTCCTCTTCTGGCATTTCACCGATCAGTTCTACCACACGGACGGCGACCGTATTGAGATGGTGTCGTCGTCGACACTCCAAAACGTCGGTGTGACCGCATTGGTCAGCGGCCTGGTGCTCACGACCGCTGATGGGCGGACGGCGCGTGCGATCATTGCCCAGCTCGAACGCGACGCTATCGCGCGCCTGGAAACGGAGGCCGCGCTGGGCAAGGAGGCGATCGCCAAGGGGGGCGATCAGGCGCACGAGCGGAACATCATTACCGTCTGGGGCCGATGGTATGTGGATGCCCTCAAGACGGCGTCGGACATCGAAGTCGGCGGTTCCAGCTCTCAGACCACGGCCGCCGTTGACGCGGCCGTGCGCACGGTTGAGCGCAGGACACAGGAGCTGGTGCGTGGCCTGACCGGAGAGTTCTAGCTGCATCACATTGCCGCGAAGGTTGCCTGCGGCCGCGCCGCGCGGCATCCTTTCCGACCATGACCGCCGCGCGTTCTTCC
>JARIET010000184.1 GCA_031127185.1 Gemmatimonadota bacterium
CTGGTGAATCCCGCCGGCAGCGAAATCGCGGGCAGTCCAGACTGCGACGCGAGCGCGCAACTCGATGCCGTCTGCGGTGAGCCAACCAACACGGGGCGTTGGCCGATGGTCGGATAGGCGATGGCATCCAGCTTCAGGCTGTCGAGAAAGGCGATCATCCGTGCGCGAAGCTGTGCCTGCCGCGCCAGCACCGCGCGGTGCGCGGCCGACCCACGAGCCGTGGCGGTGTCGGCGTCTTTGTGCCGCGTTTCGAGTTGTCGATCGAAGAGCCCACGATCAATGATCTCGCGCAGCGAACGCACCGGCGACTCTCCTGTGCGAGTGAAATAGTCGACAAGATCGAACTTCGTTTCCAGGATGATTGCGCGACTTCCGGCGATCACGTCGTCAAAGTCAGGCATGTTCACCTCGACGACTTCTGCCCCCAATGCGCGCATCGCCATCGCCGCGGCGCGCACCGTGTCGGCGATGTCGCCTTCGACATTCCGGAAGTAGGGCCGGAAGATGCCAATCCGCGCGCCACGCAGCGCATCGGTCTTGAGCGATTCCTGAAAGCGCTGTGGCGGGGCTGCGGCGCCGAGCTGCGTCTGTGGGTCGTTCGGGTCCGCGCCGGCTGTGACATCGAGCCCGATCGCGAGGTCGCGCACGGTGCGCGCCAGCGGGCCCGGCGTGTCCTGCGTCAGCGAGAGCGGAATGATCCCGTCGCGGCTGTATAGCCCCTGCGTGGGCCGCAGTCCAACGAGTGATGCAAACGCCGCCGGGATGCGAATCGACCCGCAGGTGTCGGTGCCCCAGCCGATCGCCGCGAAGTTCGCAGCCACCGCAGACGACGTACCGCCACTCGATCCACCCGGACAGCGGTCGGGATTGTAGGCGTTCAGCGTCTGCCCGCCGAGTGAGCTGATGGAGGTGATTCCCGCGGCGAGCTCGTGCAGGTTGGTCTTGCCAAGGATCACGGCTCCGGCCTCGCGCAACTTCTGCACCACAAACGCGTCTCGCGCTGGCTGGTGGTTCACCAGCGCAATCGATCCGCCGGTGGTGGGAATGTCGCGTGTGTCGTAGTTGTCCTTGAGTACAATCGGGATCCCGTGCATAGGCCCACGCAGGCGCCCATTGCGCCGCTCGGCGTCCAGCGCGGCGGCGTCCGCGCGTGCCCGCGGATTGAGCCGGATCATGGTGTTGAGCGCGGGTCCGCGGTGGTCGAATGCCGCGATGCGCGCCATGTAGGCGTCCACGAGCCGGGCCGAAGTCACTCGGCCGCTGGCCATCGCCTGCTGGAGGTCAGTGATCGACGCTTCCATCACGTCGAATGTGCTGGCCGCCGCCGGACGCCCAGGGGCCTGTTGGGCGGCTCGGGATGCAGGCGCCGGCGGCGCCCCGCGCTGGGGAGAAGTCGGCTGGGCAGGCGCTGCTGTCGCTGCGGGGCCGAGTGCAGCTACGAGCGCAGTCATGGTAATGGCACGCACGGCGACGGTGAGCTGGGCAGTTCCAATTGTGTAACGACGCATCGTGACCTCGTGGCGGAATCCGGTCAGCCGCTGGCAGAGTGGCGGCCCTCTGGGTCAATTATGGCGATGGCAACGCCCTTTCCCAACCGAAAGCCCCGCGACGACGAAATCGACGTCTTCGGCCTGACGCATCAGGGACACCTGCGCAAGGACAATCAGGACCAGTTCCTGCTCGCGTCGATCCACAAACGGGTCAATGTTGTTGCCACGAGTCTCCCGGAGTCTCAACGTGCTGCGCTGAGCGGTGACGAGCGGCTCGCATTTCTGGCCATGGTCGCCGATGGTGTGGGCGGCGGCGAAGGCGGGGCAGAGGCGAGCGCCACGGCGCTCGAAGCGTCGCTCGAATACGTGCAGCACAGCATGGCCTGTTACTATCGTGGAGATTCTGCCGACGGCGAGTTCATCGAACAGCTCCAGAATGCAGCGGCGAGCGCGCACGAGGCCATCATTGTGCGTCGCAACGCAGCGGGCCGACGCGGGACGATGGCCACAACCCTCACGCTCTGGATGGGCGTCTGGCCGGCGTCGTACCTGATGCAGGTGGGGGATTCACGCTTCTACCTCTTTCGCGACGATCAGCTCCATCAGATATCGCGCGACCAGACCATGGCCCAGGACCTCGTGGATGAAGGCGTCCTCACGCGCACGGCGGCCTTCCGTACGCCGCTTGCCAATGTGCTCTCGAGCGCGCTTGGCGCCGAGAACCACATGCCGGTGGTGACGCGACTGACCCAGGAGTGGGGCGCCGTTGGGCTCATCTGCAGCGACGGGCTCACCAAGCACGTGCCCGACGAACGCATCGCCGAGCATCTGCGCAGCATGACGAGTGCCAAACAGGTGTGCGAAGCGCTGCTGCAGGATGCGCTCGATGGCGGCGGCAGCGACAACATCACCATCATTGTCGGCCGCGGCGTGCCGAAGGAGCTGCCGTGAGTACCCGCCCGGACAGGCGACGTTTTGTTTCGGCGACGACTGCGTCACTTCTCGCTGTCGGAGGCCTGCCCGTCGAATGGCTCCGAGTTGCACCCTGGGTATCGCGGCGCGCGGCGCACGACCTCGTCATCCGCCGCGGCATGGTGTTCAACGGTAGCGGCGCACCGGCCGTGGAAGCCGAGATTGCGATTACCGGTGGCAGAATTGTCGAGGTATCCCGCACCATCCGCGATACGGGCACAGAGGAAATCGATGCGCGCGGTCTGGGCGTCTCCCCGGGCTTCATCGACATCCATTCGCACGGCGACGGCAATATGGAAGAAGACCCGCGCCAGGAGTCGGTGGTCCGGCAGGGGATCACCACGATTGTCGTCGGTCAGGACGGCAGTTCTCGCGCACCACGTGCACGCGCACAGAGCAGCGGTGCCGAGCCGGGCGAGGAACCGGCGACGTCCTTCCGCGCCGTGTTCGACGCTATCGACAAACTGCAGCCGAGCGTCAACGTCGCCAGCGGCGTCGGGCTCGGCAGCGTTCGTGCGGCCGTTGTTGGTCAAGCCGACCGCCCGGCCACGCCCGCCGAACTGGCGCGGATGCGCGCAATTGTCGAAGAAGCACTCGCTGCCGGTGCCTGCGGCGCATCGAGCGGGCTCGAATACACACCCGGGGCATTCGCACCGCTGGCCGAGTTAGTTGAACTGTGTAGGCCATTGAAGACACGCGGACTTCCGTACACCACTCATATGCGCAATGAGGACGACAAGCTCCTCGATGCCATCGATGAGTCGATTGCCGTTGCGCGCGGGGCAGGGTGCCCGCTGCAGATCTCGCACCTCAAGACGCAGGGTCCGCGCAACTGGAACAAGCTCGACACGGTGTTCGCGCGCATCGCTGATGCTCGAAGAGCCGGGCTCGATGTTGCGTTTGACCGATATCCGTACATCGCGTACCAAACCGGTCTGACCAACCTCTTCCCGGTCTGGGCGCGCGACGGCGGTACCCCGCCGTTTCTCGCTAGGCTTGACTCGGTGGGTACGGGCGCGCGAATCAAAGCCGAGGCTATTGGCAAGGTCAATCTCATTGGCGGCTGGGACAATGTGTTGATAGCCAATGTGCGTGCCGCCGAAGACAAACCCGCTGAGGGAAAGCGCCTCGGCGCCTACGCGAAGTCACTTGGCCGCGATCCGTATGAACTCAGCGTGGAGATGCTGAAGCGCAACAACGCGAGCATCGGCATGGTGGGCTTTGCCATGAGCGAAGAGAATCTCGATCGGATTCTCGCGCATCCATACGGCATGGTGTGCAGTGATGGCGGTGCGTTCGCGACGGACGGGCCCACGCGCCGCGGCAGTCCGCATCCGCGAGGAGCCGGCAGTTTTCCACGCGTGATCGCCAAGTACGTGCGTGAACGAAAGGCGCTCACGCTCGAGCAGGCGATCCACAAAATGACGGCGCTTCCCGCGGCGCGGATGCGTCTCGCGGACCGGGGTCGCATCGCGCCCGGACTGGCGGCGGACATCGTGGTATTTGACGCAACGACGGTCGCGGACACCGCAACTTACGAACAACCCTTCAGCTACCCCACCGGCATCGCGGCGGTGGTGGTGAACGGCGGAATCGCCGTGCGAGAAGGGCAGAGAGGCGCGGTTCGAAGTGGACGCTCAGTTCGCCCGTCATAGTGCGCTGATGGGTCTCATCCAACTTCGCCTGTGAGCCGGGCTGTGCTCGGCAACGAGCTTCAGTCGGTGTTGATGAACCGGTAGAGCACCCGGATCATCCGGTACGCATCGGGCATGTTGTCTCGCGTGAACTCCACGGTGCTTGGCGAAATGCTGCGCACCTCGCGAAACGCCGTCGCCACCTCGGGGAACGTGAGGTTGGTGAACGTCATCCGCACCGTGTAACTCGGCAGCCGCTCCGGTCCAAACCGCCGCGCGCCGCGTACGCCTTCACGCGCGGCCAGTTCGATCTCGCGGCGTGCATCGGCCAGGGGCCGCAATTCCACCGCGCGGCTGTTGATCGCTCGCTTCACCGCCACCGTTCGCACACCGGGTGTGATTTCCTTCTGTTGTTCCACGGCCACATCGTCGCCCGTCACGGCCACCACGGGCACGCCATACCACGCCGCGAGAATCGCGTTCATCCCGCCCTCGCCGACCGACTTGCCGTTTACCTGAAGGTCGGCAAGCACGCCCGACCCGGTGTGGGCAAAGAGACCCCGCGGTGACCCAGCCTTGGCGTGGTAGCCCACGAAGATCACCGCATCAAAAGTTGAATCGAGCCCTTCCATCATGCCGTGGCGCTTGAAACTGTGGCTGATGAGCCGCGCGCGGGGGTCGAGATCCTCGGGAAGGAGGTTGCGCTGAAAGCCGTGCGAATCGTTTATAAGCACGTGGGTCGCACCGCCTGCGAATGCGCCGCGGATGGCAGCGTTCGCGTCCTCGGCCATCAGCTTTCGTGCGCGGCCGAATTCGTTGCCACTCGGACCAGTCTGGTTGTCGCCGTTGATGCCGCTGATTCCCTCCATATCTACCGAGATGTAGACCTTTCGCGCCTGCTGCGCCTCAGCGAGCGCAGGGAAGAGCAGGGCAAGAAGCGTCAGCAGCGGGCGAACACGCATGGGAACCTCGGGGCTACGGATTGATCCAGAATGTCGCCTTGACGATGAACACGTTGTCGGGCTTGATAGCGATCAGGTCATAACCGTCGAGCTGCGGGTCGAACTGCCCAATGCCATACAGGCCATTGGCCGCGCGAACGTTGGCGGTGCGATCCTGCTGCCACACAAAAAAGAGTGTCGAGCCCGGGCGCCACTCCCACCGCACCACGGCGTTTCCGCGGAGTGAGCGGAAATCGAAGTCTGGATCGCTGATCGTCGCCGAAGGCGCTGCGCCGGCACCGTCGGGGTCAAGCGTGTACTTCGCGGTGATCGGGTCGCGCGTCACCGTTCCCGCGCTGCCGGTCGCACCAAACGTATTGAACGTGAACGTGCGCGCGGCGCGAAGCTCCTTGAAGGCCTTGTAGTCGCCGCTCTGGAGCTGTGGGTTCGCAAACAACTCCAAGGTCAGCTTCGGCGTAAACGTCACGTTGAGACGGGTTTCCATGGAGAGCGACCGCTGCTCCAACTCGCCGAAGAGGATTCGCCGTCCGCCGGTTGCGGTCGCGGTGGTGTCAGTGATCGACGTGATGTACTGCGCGCTCGTTGAAGTTCTAGACCAGTTCGGCCCTACAGACAGCTCGAGGTTCGGACCCGGGCGAAGACTGAAGTCGAGGTCGGTGGAGAAGCGTGAGTCGCCTGCGCCGGACCGGGATCCGTTCACCGACACGCGCGCCGTGTACCGGCGTCGCGAGTCCGTTGACAAGAAGATGAACCCGGAGTTCCCCGATGGCTTGGCCGCGAGCACACCGCCACGTGTCAGGCGGTCATCAAGTGATTCGATGGTGTGCGTGTAGTTGTATCCGAAGTTCCAGAAGTTCGCGAACTGTCCGTTGCCCCCGCCGCCGACCGACGTTTCTATCCGCTCACCGC
>JARIET010000185.1 GCA_031127185.1 Gemmatimonadota bacterium
TCCACCCAGCCGGGAATGATCGTCTTGCCAGAAACGTCGAACACGCGCGCTCCCGCCGGAATCGCCACCCGACCGGACGGACCGACCGCCGTGATCCGATGGTCGGTGACGACGATATCGCCCTTCTCGATCACCTCATTGCCCTTCATGCTGATGACGCGCGCGCCACGCAGCACCATCACACCCTTTGGCTTGTACCCTTCGACAGACACCTTGATGTCGAATCGCCGCGGTGTGTACGCCGGGCGCGTGGGCAACGTGTCAGCACCTGGCACGGGCAGCGTGTCGCCCGCGAGGCGCTTGGGCCACGCACGTTGCATTGAGTCGGTGCGGGCGCGCATCGCCTCGGCGACATCGTACAGGAAGAACGAGCGGCCGAGTGAGAAGTGCACATACCGGCCATCAGCGCTCCAGCCGGGAAACTCACCCCCGACTTCAATAGCCACCTGTGACGGCACACCGGACGTGTCCGTGCGCGCAGCAAGCGCAACCGGACGCCCAACCTCGGGCGTCGGGAAGACGTACAACCGGTGCGTCGCGCCGTTGAGCGCGAATCCGTGCGTGCCTGTCGGTGAGAGAATCAGTGGATCGCCCGTGTATACGGGCTTCCGATCGGTTCCATCCCACCGCACGGACTGCAGCCCCGCATTCGTGGCGAACAACACGCGGCTCGTATCGGGACCGAAATGCGCAATCGGCCCTTCCACGATCTGCGAAACGGAGCCGATCCCAGTGATCTCGTGTAGCTGGCCGCCGTCGGCGTCCATCCAGGAGAGCGTCAGAGGCCCGTCGTCGAGCGCGCCGCTCAGGTTGTCCACGAAGTTACGCCGCGGCACCCATGGGCCAGTCGCAAACACGATGCGACGCCCATCCCGTGAGAACACCGGGCGCGCATAGAACGCCGGCGTGCTGCTGAGCTTGCGCAGTCCCGACCCGTCGGCATTCACGCGGAACAGGTCGCCGCCGCGCTCATCGGTCCAGGTGGCGAACACCAGCGTGCGTCCGTCTGGCGACCACGCGGGAGAATGCTCCACGGTGTTGTGAGCGTTCGTCACTCGGCGCGGAGTGCCGCCAGCCAGCGTCGTGATGTACACCTTCTCCAACGCGGTGAACGCGAGGCGTGTGACGTCGGGAGATGGCATCGCATCTCGGATCTGGCGCGCCAGGAACGTGTCGGTGATCGGATATTGCGAGAGGGAAAGCGGCCCCATGTACTGCTCGACGTCGGCCGTGAACGGGATGTTGGTCGACTTGCCCGAAGCGGCGTCCACGCGCCAGATCTTGCCTCCCCAGGTGGTGAGGATGGCGGAACCGTCGGGTAGCCACGCGGGATTCGGCATCGATCCATAGCCGGCCGACCTGAGGCTCGCATCGTGCTGCACATCGTGGCGCAGAACCTTTTCGTCGCCACTTTCGATATCGCGCAGCATCAGCGAGGTGCGCGCGTCGAAGCGCGTGAAGTACGCCAGCTTCCTGCCATCGGGGCTGACTGTTCCTTGCATGGCCCCGGTGGGCGAGCTCACCGCGACGTGGCTACGCCCCGTCTTCCGATCGTACATCGTGATCTGTCCGCCGCGCCCCGACACGTACGCGCGGTTTCCATCGGGCGAAAAACTCGTGGCACCGGCACCCACGGGCAGATCAACACCGTCGCCTCCGGCGACGTGGAAGAGATTCTGCCTCGCGAACACGTACTCGTTGTCCACCCACACGGGGTACGACACGGCGCCGGCGGGGAACTTCGTGATCCGCACGGGATTCGATCCGTCAGCGTTTGCGACCCACACCTGATCGCTCCCCGACCGGTCCGATACGAACACGATGCGCCGACCGTCAGGCGAATACCGGGCCTGCACGTCCATGGCGTTGCCGCCCATGAGACGAGAGGCCTTCCCGCCGGCAATCGGCAGTGTGTAGAGGTCGCCGAGCAGGTCAAACAGAATCGTGCGCCCATCCGGGGACACCGAGAACGACATCCACGTTCCCTCATCGGTCGTGAATCGCGCGATGCGGGTCGTTGTGAGCGGAAGCGTATTGGTCGGGTCGCGAGGCACCGATCCGGCGGTCACCGTGTATTCGCGTGTCCGCGGCTGTTGAGCCGTCGCGGAACTGGCGCTGGTCAGCAGGGCAACGCCGGACATCATGGCGACCGCGGTGAGACGTGCAGTGGAGTGATGCATTAGCGCGTTCCCCCGATGGAATCGATGGCGGCCCACCATGGGGCGGTGAGTTTCGTCGCGGTTGGGGCGATCTGGTCGAGCGTGTTGGCGTCGTAGAGTCGCCCGTTCTTCATCACGTACCGCAGCGCCGTCGAGTTGCGAATGTCCGTGAGCGGATTGCGATCGAGGACCTGCAGGTCAGCGAGCTTACCGACCTCCAGCGAACCGAGCTCCGCGCCTGCGCCGATCGCGTCCGCCCCGTTCATCGTGGCGGCACGCAGAATGTCGTGGTTGTGCATGCCCCCTTTGGCGAGCAACCACAGGTTCCAGTGCAGCGCGATTCCCTGCACCGTGCCGCCGCTGCCGACAGCAACCTTCCCGCCCGCGGCCACAACTCGCGCGGCGCCCGCTGCGATGTCCGCAAACGGGTATTCCGCCGCGACATTCCATACCGATCGCGGCCGAACCGCGCGGTCGAGGTCCTTGTGGTAGTAGAACCGCATCAGCTTGGCGTCCGTATGAGGCGCTTCAGTCGCCAGGATGTGTTCCATGCCTCCACGCCCGCCGACGCGGCCGAGCAGGAGTGGCGTGTACGTGATCCCCGATTCGGCGATGAGCTTTGCAACGTCGCCGTGCACCGGGTGGATCTCGAAGTGACCTTGATGGTTCGCGAACCCGTCGAGAATGGCGCTCAGGCTTTTGCGAAAATCCGGCGCGCCGACAGCCACGGCGGTGAGCCCGGCCTCGCGGCTCGTGGTGAGAAAACGCTGACGGTCAGGGCGCGTGGCGGTGAGGTCGGCACGCACAGTGTTCGTGCGGTACGCGCTCGCGTAGGGACCAACGAAATCGCGGGCGTCGGCGGGCGTTCGTAGCGTTGCTACCGAATCGAGCACTGCCGGTCCGGTAGCGAACACGCGCGGACCGAGCACTTCGCCCGTCGCCACGCGATCGGCGTAGCTGAATACGTCGTACGAGCTGGCGTTTGGATCGCGCGTTGTCGTGACACCGAAGGCCAGATTCGCCAGATACTGGGCAACCACCGTGCGATGCGCCTGCGGCGGCTCTGCCGCGTCGGCGTGTACGTCGACGAATCCGGGGAGGATGGTCTTTCCGGACATGTCGATGACGCGGGCGTCGCGCGGGATGCTGACGCGCCCGCGCGCACCGACCGCCGTAATGCGGTTGTCGGTGATGACGATGTCACCATTCTCGATGACTTCGCGGTCCTTCATCGTGACAATGCGGGCGCCACGAAGCGCGACCACACCCGCGGGCTTATCGGCCGGCACAGTGATCGTGACTTCGTAGCGCGTCGCCTCGTACGCCGCGGTGGCGCGACTTGCCGCGGCGCCCGCTGTATCCGCCGCCGGGCGGCGCGCGGAATCCGTCTGAGTTGGCCGCATCGCGGCGGCAATCGAGTCGCTGATGGCGCGGTCCGCCTGGGCTATGTCGTACACGTACAGCGTGCTTCCCACGCTCCACGCCGCCAATCGCCCATCGCGTGACCATGACGGGAACTCGCCTCCGGAGCGGGTCAGCCGCCGTACGGGCAGCACAGGACGTTCGGCCGCGGGATCAATCGTGATGGAATCGGCCACCTGCGGCCGTTCGAACAGGTAGATCTGGCGGCGGCGCCCGGCCTGACTCAGCACACGCGAACCATCGGGCGCCAGGAGCGTCTGCGGGGCTGCGCCGGCGAGCACCACGCGGCGATCCGTTCCATCCCAGCGCACCGACACCAGTGCAGTGCCGTCGTGGTAGAACACCCGATCCGCCTCGCGCACGAAGTGCGCGTACGCACCACTGGGAAACGCACCGAGATCGGCCACCATTGCGATGGAGTGCTGCGCACCACCGGATGCGGCCATCCATCGGAGTTCCAGGCCAAGCTCCGTTCCCGCTCCAGTGGCGGTGCGGGGCTGCACCGATGAGTTGTTTCCCATCAGCGTGACGGCGCGCCGCGGCGCGCGCGCAAACACGAGGCGAGAACCGTCGGGCGTGAAGTTGATGCGCGAATACAGGGCGGGCGCGCGCGTGAGGTTCGTGGCAGCTCCTCCGTTCGCGTCCACCTGATGAATGTCCCCGCCATCGCCGTCGGTCCATGTCGCAAACGCGACCGTGCGTCCGTCGGGGCTCCACGTTGGCGCCGATTCCACACCGGTCATGGCCGTGGTGAGCCGACGCGGCTTGCGGTCGGCCAGATCCATCACCCAGACCTTGCCGAGCGCACTGAACGCGACGCGCCGCCCATCAGGGGAGAGCGCAGGTTGGCGAAGCTCACGTGCCTGCACCGAGTCGCCAATCTTGTACGCGCCCTTCACCAGCGCACCCAACGACTGCTCGACGTCGGCGGTGAACGGAATCTGAGTACGGATGCCGCTGGCAATGTCGACCTTCCACACCTTGCCGTCGAAGCTGGTCACGAGCGTCTTGCCGTCGGCCAGCCAGGCCGACCCCGGCAGCGGGCCAAACCCGGCAGGTCCCGCTGCTTCGGGCTGCGCGCCGACCAGCACCCAACGCTCCGCGCCGGTCGCAAGCGTCCGCACAACAAGCGCCGACTTGGCTTCGTATCGGGTGAAGTACGCAAGCAATTGTCCGTCGCGGCTCACAATGGGGCGAAAAACCCCTCCCGGCAGATTGGTCTGAAACCCGATCGATCCGTTATGGCGATCGTAGCGCACGGCCTGCTGCCCGTTGACGGTCTGAAACCATATGTGGCGTCCATCAGCGGTGAAGCTCGCCCCTGTGCCGACGCCCTGGAGGGGAACACCAGCCCCGCCGCGAATGTCCACAAGACGGTTGCCCGTGACAATGAAGCGGCCATCGGGCGTCCACGCCGGTTGCGAGCCGCCGGTGCTGATGAGCCGCGGCGACTTGCCCGTCGCGTCCACGAGCCAAGTGGCATCGACGCCGCTTCGATCCGACATGAACGCGATCCAGTTTCCGTCCGGCGAGTAGCGCGGTTGAACGTCAACAGATGTCCCCCCGACAATGCGCGTCGCCTTGCCCCCGGCCATCGGCATTGTATAGAGGTCGCCGAGGAGATCGAACACGATGGTTGAACCATCTGGCGACACATCGACGGACATCCACGTGCCCTGATCGGTGGTGAACCGAACGGTGCGCGGTGTGGCGAGCGTGAGCGTGTTGGTCGGATCGCGCCGAGGCGCCCCCGAGTCTGGACGCTGAACTGGCTGTGCCGCTCCCGGCGCGACAACGACAACCGAGAGGACGAGGGCAAGGGATAGACGCATTCGCTGACGCTACCGGCGATTGCACGGCTCGGCAAGAGCGAAGGAGTGTGCACTGGTCACGGATGTTGCGGCGGTTGACACGACGTGCGGCGCAGCGCCCAAAACCGGGACGGGTTACCATACGTACGTTTGGGCATGAGACCTCCTGTGCCGTCCGCGCCTCGCCGCAGCTGGCTGCGCCCACAAAGCGGGCTGCTCATCCTCGGCATCGACTGGCTCTTTTTTGGGGCAGAGTTGATGACATTCCCGATCGGCGGCGTGGTCCTCGCGGCGTTCGCCGCGTTCAGCATTACCGCGGGCGGAGTGTTCTGGATGCAACGCCGCGGCGGTGACGCGCTCACAGCCGCTGCGCTGAAGGCCCTGCTGTCGGGTGTCGTGGCAGGAGTCCCGACCAGCATTGGCGGTACGGTGGTTGGCGCGGCTGTGCTCGCCTTGGCCGGGCTGCGGCGGCGCGCGAACTAGTCCCCGGCGCCTGCGCCGCGCATCTTTTCGGGATGCATAT
>JARIET010000186.1 GCA_031127185.1 Gemmatimonadota bacterium
GCAATGTTGTAGAGAATCGACGCGGCGATTCCGACGCGCACGAGGCGCATCGTGCGCCTGGAGCCTTCGATCAACTCCACGAGTGGTACCAGCCCTGGACGCGCGAGGAAGACGTCGGCCGTTGCCAGGCAGGTCTCCGCACCGCCGTGGACGCCGATGCCGACGGTGGCGGCGGCTATGGCTGGAGCGTCATTCACACCGTCGCCAACCATCACCACGGGACCGGCCGCCGCGAGCGCGGCAATGCGTGCGCGCTTGGCCTCGGGCGTGGCGCCACCGCGCGCATCGCCCGGCGCGATCCCCAGTTCCCGGGCGGCACTGGCGACTGCGGCGGGGTCATCCCCCGAGAGCAGCTCGATGCGCCACCCGGCCTGGCGAAGGGAGTGGGCGGCCCGCGGAGCGTCGGCGCGCAGCGGATCTCCAAACGATGCAACACCGGCCAGCGCGGCATCAACGGCAACGTAGACCGCGGAGCAGCCCGATTTGGCCGGGGGCAGTTGGGCGTCCGTGAGCAGATGTTCGCGAACGAACGACGTGCTGCCAACGGCGACGTGCCGGCCGTCGACGATGCCGGCGATGCCGCCGCCGATGCGCTCGACGATTCCGGACACAGAGTGCAGTTGCCCATCATCCCACGCGCGGGTGAGCGCAGTAGCGATGGGGTGGCGCGACTGGCGCTCAAGTGCGGCGACCAGCGGTTGGGCGCCGCTATCGCCCGTCCAGCCAACGAGTTCAATCGTCCCCTCCGTCACCGTGCCGGTCTTGTCGAGGACGATCGTGCCGCGTCCTGCGAGCGTCTCCAGCGCATCGCCGCCGCGAACGAGGATGCCGCGCGCAGCGGCGCGCCCGATCGCGCCCGTCACCGCCAACGGCGTCGCGAGCGCGAGCGCGCAGGGGCAGGTCACCACCAGCATCGCAATCGTGTTATCCATCGCGCGAGACGCATCGGTGAGCATCCAGTAGCCGAAGGTGATTCCCGCGAGCGCAAGCACGATCACGATGAACCCTGCCGCCATGCGGTCGGCGAGGTGCACCACCGGTGACCGGCGGCGCGCACTTTCCTCGACGTCGCGCAGCAGTGCGCCAAGTCGGCTCGTCTCGCCGGCCTGAGTCACGCGCACACGAATGGGCGAGGCAAGATTCAGCGTTCCCGCGAACACTGCGGCTCCTGCGGACACGGGAACGGGCTTCGATTCGCCGGTGAGCAGGGCAACGTTCAGCGATGATGTCCCGTGCTCAACCGTGCCGTCGGCTGGCAGGGTATCTCCGGCGCGGACGTCGACCAGCCAGCCGGGCAACACCGCCTGAGCCGGGACCTCGCGGATGGTCTCGCCTGCGGGCGTGGTTTCCACCACGCGCGCGGCTGACGGTGCGAGGGATTGCAGCAACTCCGCCGCGTCGACCGCCATGCGTTGTGCGCGTTGCTGGAGGAGACGGCCGACGAGAAGCAAGAAGATCAGCGTGGCGACGCCGTCGAAGTAGACCGGCCCTGCATCGCGGATGGTGTTCACCGCGCCGTGCAGGTAGCCGCCGGCCAGTGCGAGCGCGATGGGCACATCCATATGGAGGGTGCGTCGCCGCAGCGCGCCCCAGGCGCTCCTGAAGAAGACCGAACCGGGCCAGAGAATCGACGGTGTCGTGAGCGCAAAGCTCCACCAGCGGAAATACCGCTCGAAGCTGGCCTCAATGCCCCCGAACCACCCGGCGTAGATCGCCAACGCAATCATCATGACGTTGCCAGCGACTGCACCCGCGATGCCAATGCGAACCAGTGCCGCGCGATCTTCGGAGCGACGTTGCGCGTCGGCGGCGCCGCCGCGGAAGGGATGCGGGATGTACCCGAGCGAATCCACGACCCGGGCAATCGCGGAGAGCGGCGTTTGCGCGCGATTCCAGATGATGCGCGCGCGCGACCGGCCAATATCGAGTTCGGCGGAGGTCACGTCAGGAATGGTCAGCGCGACGCGCTCCACGAGCCAGACGCACGAGGCGCAGTGCACACCTTCCAGGTAGAGCTCCACCTCTGACAAGCCGTCGGGGCGGATGCGCACATAGAGCGCTGTGAAGGCCTCGTGGTCGAACTCCTCGAAGGCCCGGCCGCTCGCGTGCACGCGGTGCTCGCGGCGTTCGCCAAAGCGGTAATACGCGTCCAGGCCTCGGTCGTGGACGATCGCGAACGCTGTTTCGCAGCCAGCGCAGCAGAATCGTGCGGGTTGCGGTCCGCTCAGTTCAGCGGTCGGAATTGCGAGCCCGCAGTGAATACATTTGACGCGAGAGTCAGCGGCGACCGCTGGCGCCGCCCCCGCGCCCACCGCGAGTTCAGCGACCGAGCTGGCCACCGGCGATCTCCGGAGTGGGCGTCTGCGCATGCGCCTGCGGGTGCGCGACAGGAACCTCGCCGCGGACGGCACGCACTATGGTCATCGTACCGATCAGCAGCATCGCGGCTGCGGTGACGGCCGGGAGAAGACGCCGTGCCGGCCCGAGCGCGCGCTGCGCGCCAATGGCGACTACGGCGAGTGCGGGTACAGTGCCGGCCCAGAACGCGGCCATTACCACGGCGCCCTGCCATGGCGAACCGGTCGCCGCTGCCGGTGCGACGAACGCCCAAAGCCAACCACACGGGAGGAGCGGAGCCACCGCGCCCAGCAGCGCCGCGCGCGCCATCGGCGAACGATCGGCCCCACGGCGGAGGAGTCGCGTGATCACAAGCCCCGATCCAACTGAAGGGAGTCGCGGAACGCGTATGCCAGCGAGCGCCAAGGCGCGCGATGCACCCCAGCCGATCAGCACGAGCCCCGCGAAGAACGCCGCCGGCCTCGCGATCCCGCGCAGGACCACCGCAGAGTCGATTCCGGCGCCGACCGCGCCGGCGATCAGTCCAAGCAGCAGATATCCGGCGAGTCGTGTGCCGTGATACGCCAGGCTGGCGCGAAATCGACCGCTGCCCCGCACATCCACATCCGCCGCTGTGCAGGCGAACGCCCCGCACATCGCGGCGCAGTGCGCACTGCCGAGCAGCGCCGCCACGAAGACCGAGGCGACCATCGCTGTCACCGGGCGAGCTCCGCGCGCAGGATGGGAGTGAACCGGTGCCCAGCCGCGTGCGCGTCGATTCGGAGTTCCCAGAGTCCGGATCGTGCGCGCGGGAGCGTCGCGAGGTACACGCCCGCGTCGCTCTCGGTGAATGTGGCGGACGTCGGTCGCGCGGCCTCGAGGTTGTGCAGCGCCACCACGCGAACGGCCGCTCCCCGCACCGGCGCGCCAAGAGCATCGAGCAGCGTGATACGCAGTGCGGCGTCACCCGCGGTGCTGCGCACGAGTTCCGCGCGGGCCGTCCACGCCAGCGTCGCGTTCTCGCGTACGCGTGACATCGCGGAGTCCCACGCCACGGCTTTCGAGTAGTAGTCTGGCTCAATGGCAAACGCGCGGTCGTGCGTGGCCGCGTAGAGCAACACGCCTTGTGCGCCGGCGGTGCCCACGAGCAGGAGGACGACAAACCAAGGCCAGCGTCGACCGCTGCGTGAATCGTTCGTGGTCATCTGGACTCCTTGGATTCGGGTCGCTTGCCACTGTCGCGGTTATCGTCGTCGCGTCGGTCATCATCGCGGCGTGGGCCGCGCAAGTGCCACTCGAAGGCCGCGCGATACGCCCTGCCGTCGGTCAGAGTGAAGTGGATTTCGCGCGACGCCTCGTGAAACGAGCTGGCGGGCGCAACGATGAACACGCTGGTTGTGCGGGTGACGCCTGGTGCGACCGAGAGCGGAAGCTCGGGTGCCACGAGTCGTGCGTCGGCAGCGTCAGCGAGTTCGAGTGTGTAGCGTGCCTCGGCCCCCGTGCGGTTGGCGATGCGGATCCTGACCTGATTGATGACCGTGTCGCTCCCTTCCATTGTGAACGGCGCGCCAATCGCCCCGAGCAGCGTCACATCAGCAGGCGATCGGTGCGTGAGTGTGAAGAGGAAGCCGCCGAAAAAGAGGGAAAACGCGGCCGGGTAAAGCACGGTGCGGGGACGAAGAATGTGCCGCTTGTGCCCGGCCAACGATTCCTGCGACGCGTAACGAATGAGGCCGACTGGCTTTCCGACCTTGGTCATCACGGCGTCGCAAGCGTCCGCGCATTGGGTGCAGTGCACGCACTCCATCTGCAGGCCGTCCCGGATATCGATTCCCGTCGGACAGGTGGTGACACAGGCAGTGCAGTCCACGCAATCGCCGAGCCCTGCGCGTGCCGTGCTGCCGTGCCCGCGCGGCTCACCACGCGTGCGGTCATACGCGACGATCAAGGATTGTTTGTCGAGCAGCACCGACTGCCAGCGTCCGTACGGGCAGGCAACAAGGCAAGTCTGTTCGCGAAACCAGGTGAAGTCGAGAAATGCGGCGACCGTGACGCCGAACATCACGAGAAACGCCGTGGGATGTTCCATTGGCGACGACGCCATCCACCGGGCGAGTCGATCCGTGCCCACGAAGTAGGCGAGAAACGAGTTGCCAAGGATGGCGGCAAGCACGGCATAGACGGCGTACTTGGCCAATCGCCGCGGGTGGAAGTGCCTGCGATCCCGGTCGAGCGCACGCGACTGGTTCCAACCGCCTTCGAGCCAGCGCTCGATGGGGCGGAAGAGAAACTCCATGTAGACCGTCTGCGGGCAGGCCCAGCCGCACCAGACCCGGCCGAAGAGTGCCGTCATCAGGAAGATCGCGATCAGGATGCTGATGCCGAGGAGCATGAGCAACAGCGTGTCGGTCGGCAGGAACGTGGTGCCGAAGAGCGTGAACTCCCGTCGCGGCAGGTCGAGCAGCATCGCCGGTTTCCCAGCGATCCGCAGGTGCGGCAGCGCGAGGAAGAGCGCCATCAGGAACCAGGCCACCCCGCGCCGCCACTGCCAGTAGCGGCCGTGGGACGGCCGCGGCCGGATCCAGCGGCGCGATCCGTCGGCGTTCAGCGTCGCGAGGACGCGGTCGGTGGCGGCGGGAGCGGACAAGGGGAGTTCAGAGTTCAGGGTTCAGGGCTCAGAGTTGGGTTGAGAGTTGAGAGTTGCGAGTTGAGAGTTGGTTATCAGGACTTTTTCGCTGGTGCCACCGTGGAGTCGATCGCAGTACCGTCGGGATTCGTCACCACGCCCTCAGCCGCCTTCGGCGATTTTGGCGTGGTACCCTGCAGCGAGCGAACGAAGGCCGTCACGGCGTTGATCTGCTCCGGCTTGAGCAACGTGCCCCACGGCGGCATTCCCTTGGCGAGCACACCGTTCGTGATCGTGGCATGGATCTCCATCGGCGTACCGCCGTGGATCCAGTTGTTGTCGGTGAGGTTCGGGCCGATCAGTCCGCCGCCATCAGCTTGATGGCAGGAGGCGCAGGTCGCTCCAAACACGGCCTTTCCCGCCGCCACTTGCGACGGGTCGGACACAATCGCCGCGAGCCCCTCAGCCGTCACCGTCGACTTACCAAAGTCGGGATGCTCGGCTTTGAATGCGGCTATCTCCTTCGCGTACATCTCATCCCGCTGCCCGCCTGCGCCGATGTCGCCTGGCATCAGGTAGTAGATCGGGACGAAGATGATCGTGACGGCAAAAAGCAGGAGCCACCAGCGCGGCATCGGATTGTCGTATTCCTGGATGCCGTCGTACGAGTGGTCCATCATCGGGCGGTCATCGCCTGGGCGGGTCATTGGTTGTGGCCCTCGGGTGCGAGTCCGGACGTCGGCGCCGGTGCAATGGCGCCTTCATCGAACGGAAGGGTGGCGGCGCGCTCGTGCTGGGCGCGCCGCGAGGGGGCGTAGACGTTGAACAGCACGAGCAGGAAGGCGAAGACGAAGAGGATCAGCGCCACGATCGCGTATCCGGCCAGCCCTGAAGCACCGACAACGTCGGAGAGGCGGATCATGG
>JARIET010000187.1 GCA_031127185.1 Gemmatimonadota bacterium
GTCAGAACCGACCAGTACTTCTCCTCGTCATCGAGGATGCGGCCGGTTCCGCGCACCACACACGTCAACGGATCTTCGTCCACATGGATGGGGAGACCAGTCTCCTGCGTCAGGAGGATGTCGAGTCCGCGAATCAGCGCACCGCCGCCCGTCATCACAATGCCGCGGTCCACAATGTCGCTCGCGAGTTCGGGCGGCGTGATTTCCAGCGCGCGCCGCACCGCATCCACGATTTGCTGCACAGGTTCCTGGATCGCCTCGCGAATTTCCGCTGAGTGGACCCGTACCGTCTTCGGGATTCCCGACACCAGATCCCGCCCCTTCACTTCCATCTCTTTTTCTTCGCCGAGCGGCGCGGCAGATCCAATCTGGATCTTAATCAGTTCAGCGGTCGGCTCGCCGATCAGCAAATTGTAGCTCTTGCGCATGAACTGCACGATCGCCGTGTCGATTTCATCGCCGCCTACGCGAATGGACGTGTCGCTGACGATTCCGGAAAGCGCGATGACGGCGATCTCCGTCGTACCGCCCCCGATGTCAATCACCATGTTCCCCGTCGGCGTCTCGACGGGAAGCCCCACGCCAATCGCCGCAGCCATCGGCTCGGCGACCATGAACACTTCTTTCGCACCGGCGCCGAGCGCGGAGTCGCGCACGGCGCGCTTCTCCACTTCGGTGATCCCCGAAGGCACGCACACGATGACGCGCGGCTTCACCTTGAAGACGTGGTTTTCGATGATGAGCGTGAGGAAGTAGCGAAGCATCTTTTCCGTCACATCAAAGTCGGCGATCACGCCGTCCTTCATGGGCCGCACCGCGATCACACCTTCCGGTGTGCGACCCAGCATGCGCTTTGCCTCAAGACCGACGCCTTTGATCTTTCGGGTCTCGCGATCAATCGCGACGACACTCGGCTCGTTGAGCACGATCCCTTCGCCTTTCACGTAGATCAACGTATTGGCGGTACCCAAATCCACTGCAATCGCGTTGGCTGGAAACAGCGAACCAGACTTGAAGAAAGGCCAACGCATGTTCTGGCGACTCGTTCGGCCGCGCGGGCTCGGCGACCGGGCAGTGATCGTATACGGGCAGTTGTCGGGAACTTGTTGAAACTTAGCCACCGCCCCGAGGAGCAGCAAGCCGTTGCGGTTTCTCAACTTGGACGCTCTTGCCGCGTCGCAGGTCACGCCCCGTCGAAGGGCGTGAAAAAGGGCGCCGGATAGAACCGCGGCGCCCTATTCAATCCGGCCAAGCTGACTATCCGACGAACTTGGCCGGATCGTGGAACTTGAAGCCAAACGCCTCTGCGACGCCGGCATAAGTGACCTTGCCGGCCACCACGTTCAAGCCCTTGAGGAGCCCTGGGTCGCTGGCCAGCGCCGCCTTCCAACCCATGTTCGCGAGCTTCATGGCGTACGGGAACGTGGCATTCGTCAGCGCCAGGGTCGACGTGCGCGGCACGCCACCCGGCATGTTGGCGACGCCATAGTGGATCACGCCGTCGACCGTGTAGACCGGGTTTTCGTGCGTCGTGGCCTTGATCGTCTCCACGCAGCCGCCCTGGTCGATCGCAACGTCCACGATGACCGAGCCTTTTTTCATCAGCTTCAGGTCTTCGCGACGAATCAGCTTGGGCGCCTTGGCGCCCGGAATCAGCACACCGCCAATCACGAGATCAGCCGTGGAGATCTGCTCAAGGATGTTGTGCCGGTTGGAGTAGATCGGCGTCACGTTGGCCGGCATCACATCGCTCAGGTACCGGAGGCGCGGCAGCGAAAGGTCCATGATCGTGACCTTGGCGCCCATCCCGGCGGCCATCTTCGCTGCGTTGATGCCGACGATGCCACCACCGAGCACCACGACCTTGGCCGGCGGAACGCCGGGCACGCCGCCGAGCAGCACGCCATATCCGCCATACAGCTTTTCGAGGTACTTGGCGCCCTCCTGGACCGCCATCCGGCCGGCGACTTCAGACATCGGAATCAGCAACGGCAGCTCGGCGTTGGCCGTCTCCACCGTCTCATACGCAATGCAGGTCGCGCCGGAGTCCATGTGCGCCTTTGTCAGCTTTTCGTCCGCCGCAAAGTGGAAGTACGTGAAGATGGTCTGCCCCTTCTTCATGTGCTTCCATTCTTTGGCAATCGGCTCCTTCACCTTGATGATCATGTCTGCGTCAGCCCAGACCTTTGCGGCCGTAGCACCGATCGTGGCACCCACCGCGGTGTATTGCTCGTCGGTGAAGCCACTGCCAATGCCCCCGCCTTTCTCGACCATCACGGAGTGCCCGGCGGCGACAAGCGCCTCAGCCCCGGCGGGGACAAGCGAGATGCGGTTCTCGTTGGTTTTGATTTCTTTCGGAATTCCGATGCGCATGGAAGAAGCAGTTGAAAGTTAAGCGGCTGGCGTTCAGAGTTTTCGGATACATGTCATACGTACTGCACCTGCACGAGCACCAACAAAGCTAGTCGGCCGACTCGGGACCGAGGTGCACAACAGTCTGCCGTTCGGGGCCAAAGTACTGCGCGCAGACGTCGCGCGTCTCCTCGAGCGTGATGGCATCGACCTGTGCCAGCAACGCATCGAGCGGCAGCCACGGCTCATCGAAGAGCTCGACCGCAGCCGCGCGGTACATGCGGCTGCTCACACTCTCCATGGACAGCGTGATCTGCCCCTTCAGCTGCTGCTTGCCCATTGCCAGTTCATCGGCGGTGATGCCTTCGCTGGCGATGCGCGCCAGCTCCGCCTGCACGGCCTCGATGGTCTGGCTGGCTGTTTCGGGGGCCGTCCCGGCATAAACGCCGTGCGTGCCGATGTCGCGGTGGAACGATTGAAAAGCATAGACGGAATACGCGAGTCCAAGTTCTTCGCGCACACGCTGAAAGAGCCGTGAACTCATCCCGCCACCAAGGAGTGTGTCCACGAGCACCAGCGCATGCCGCTGCGGGTCGCCGTGGGCCACCGTCACCGACCCAAACACAATGTGCGCCTGCGCCGAATCGCGGACGATCTGGTGCAGCTGCGGCGCCTGGGGAAATGCGATATCCGCGACCACGCTGATGGGTTCGCCGGCCGGCAGAGCGTCCCAGCCTGCGGACACCAATTCCGCGATGAGCTGCTCGTGTGTGAGGTTCCCCGCGGCGCCCACCACAACATTGGCCGGCGCGAACGCCCGGCGGTGCAGCGCGCGCACCGATTCGATGCTCAGCGCATTAACCGTGTCGCGCGTGCCGAGGATCGAGTAACCGTGCGGATGGTCGCCCCACAGCGCGGCATTGTGCAGTTCAAAGACGATGTCGTCCGGCGTGTCCTCGACCATGGCGATCTCTTCGAGGACGACCTTCTTTTCCAGGCGCAGATCATCGGCGCGGAGTTCCGGGTGGAACATCACATCGCCCATGACGTCAACCGCCTGCGCCAGGTGCTCGTCCAGCACGCGCGCCTGAAATGCGGTGTGCTCGCGCGCCGTGTAGGCGTCCAGGGATCCGCCAAGCGCCTCGAGTGAGGACGCGATCTCGCGCGCGGTCCGCCGCTCCGTTCCCTTGAAGCAGAGGTGCTCGAGCATGTGCGAGACCCCCATCAGCTCCGCGGGCTCGTGCAGCGAGGCTGACTTCACCCAGGCACCGAGGGCCACGGACCTGACCCCCGGCACCTGCTCCGAAACGACCGTCAGGCCGTTCGGCAGTACGGTCCGATCAACGCTCGCGGCGAGGCCGGCCACCGCGTCCCTCACGACGTGATCCACCTTCGCCACCTTCCCCACCCTCGCCGCCCGACGGCGCTTCCGGCGACGCAGGCGTGTTGCCACCCTCGGCGTACGTCGCGTCGGCGCTCGGAACCGGCGCCGCACCACTCGACGAGCCTTCCGGCTTCGGCAGCAGCGCCTTCATCGAGAGGCGGAGCTTGCCGCGTTCGTCGCGCTCAATGAGCTTGACCTTCACGCGGTCGCCCTTCTTGACCACGTCCTCGGTCTTCTCGGTGCGCCCGTGGCGCAGTTCCGAGATGTGCACGAGACCGTCGGTGCCGGGCATGATCTCGACGAAGGCGCCGAAGGCGGTCGTGCTCTTCACCGGACCCTCGTAGATCTCGCCGACCACCGGCTCCGCCGTGATGGCCTGCACCATCTGACGCGCGCGCTGCATGGACTCGCCGCCAACCGCCGCGATCGTCACCAGCCCCGAATCGTCCACCGTGACTTCTGCGCCAGTCTCGTCCTGGATACCGCGGATCGTCTTGCCCTTGGGACCAATGAGGTCGCCGATCTTCTCGGGGTTGATCATCACGGTCACAATGCGCGGGGCGTACTGCGACAGGTCGGCACGCTGCGCGGGGAGCGCCTTGTTCATCTCGCCGAGGATGTGCAGCCGTCCTTCCTTGGCCTGCGCAAGCGCCTCGGTCATCAGGGAGAGATCGAGACCCTGGATCTTGATGTCCATCTGAATCGACGTGATGCCAGCGGCAGTACCTGCGACCTTGAAGTCCATATCGCCGAGGTGGTCTTCGGTGCCAAGGATGTCGGTGAGGATCGCGTACTTGCTGCCTTCCTTGATCAGACCCATCGCGACACCGGCCACCGCGCCCTTGATCGGCACGCCGGCATCAAAGAGCGAGAGCGAAGCGCCGCAGATCGACGCCATGGAGCTCGATCCGTTCGACTCGAGGATCTCGGAGACGATGCGCAATGTGTACGGGAACTCCTCAAACGGCGGCAACACGGCCTGCACCGCACGCTCGGCGAGATTGCCGTGACCGATCTCCCGGCGGCTGGTGCCACGCACCGGGCGCACTTCGCCGGTGGAGAATGGCGGGAAGTTGTAGTGGAGCATGAAGCTCTTGGTGCTCTCCTTCGGCTCGTCGATCGAGTCAAGGCGCTGCACGTCGTTCGCGGTGCCAAGGGTCGTGGCGACAAGCGCTTGCGTCTGGCCACGGGTGAAGAGCGCCGACCCGTGGGCGCGCGGCAGCAGCGAGGTGTCGATGGAGATCTGCCGCACCTCCCTCGGCTTGCGGCCGTCAACGCGCAGCCCGGTATCCAGCAGTTGCGAGCGCAGCGCGACGTACTCCAGGTCGCCGAGCGCGGCGCCGATGAAGCCGTGGTCTTCCACTGGCAGCTCGAGCTTGAGCTTCTCCTTCACGGTCTCCTTCACCCGCTCAACGGCCTGAACACGCGATGCCTTGTCGGCCTGGTTGATCGCCGTGGCGATCAGCCCTTCGGCCTCGCTGCGAACGCGCTCCGTGACCGATGCCGGCGTCGCCTTGGCCTTCCACTCCATCTTGGGCTGCGCGCAGTTGGCCAGCAGTTCGTTCTGCATCGCGATCAGCTCGCGGATGCCGCGCTGGCCAATGCCGATCGCCTCAACGACGTCCGACTCCGAAATCTCCAGCGCGCCGCCTTCGACCATCACGATCGAGTCCTGCGAGCCGGCAATGACCAGGTCCATGTCCGAGAATTCGAGCTGCTGGAACGTGGGGTTCTGCACCCACTTCCCTTGCACGCGTCCGACGCGCACCCCGGCGATCGGCCCCGCGAACGGGATCTTCGACGCGTTCAGCGCCATGCTGGTGGCGACGAGGCCGAGCACGTCGGCGTCATTCTCCTGGTCGGCGCTGATCACATAGACGAACACCTGCACTTCGTTCTGGAAGCCTTCCGGGAAGAGCGGGCGGATCGAGCGGTCGATAATGCGTCACGAGAGAATTTCCTCGTCGCGCGGACGCCCTTCCCGCTTGATAAAGCCGCCAGGAATCTTGCCCGCAGCGTAGGTCTTTTCCTTGTATTCAACCGTCAGCGGGAAGAACGGCAGCGTGCTCTGCTTGTCGCTGACGGTGACGGACGCGATGACCATCGTGTC
>JARIET010000188.1 GCA_031127185.1 Gemmatimonadota bacterium
ACTCGAGACGACAATCCTCGGCGGCGTACAGATGGCGGGCATTCGGGCTGCGTCCACCCGCCCCGACGCCTACGAGCCCTACCTCAAGGGGCGGTTCTTCTGGAACAAACGCACCGAGGCGAACCTTGCGCGGGCGGTTGACCTGTTCGGCGAAGCCATAGCGGCCGATCCGAACTACGCGCCCGCCCATGCGGGGCTTGCCGACGCCTACGCCGTGCTCGGCACGTACGGCGCGCGCGAGCCGCGCAAGGTGATGCCGCTGGCGATGGAGAGCGCTGAACGCGCGCGCGCCCTCGACTCCACCCTGGCCGAACCGCATGCGACTCTGGGGCTGATTGAGGCGGTGTTCGCGCACAACTGGGAAAAGTCGGAGGCAGCATTCGCGCGTGCGTTGACGCTTGATCCGACCTACGTCACGGCCCATCAATGGCGCGCTATCACGCTGCTGATACCGACTGGCCGCGCGGCGGATGCCCTGGCTTCCATGGAACGCGCCCGGGCCATCGACCCGCTTTCTGCGGTCGTGGGTATGACTACCGGCGTCGTCCGCGCGATAGGCGGCGATTCCGGTGCTGCAATTGCGGCCTTTTGTGATGTGTTGAAGCTGGAGCCGGGATTTGGAATGGCCCACTTCTTCCTGGGCCAGACTCTCATGGACGAAGGCCGCCACGCGGAAGCCAAGGAGTCGTTCGAACGTGCGATCGCCCTCACCGGCGGCTCAGCAGAAATGCTTTCTGGTTTGGCGCAAGCAAAGGCGCGGCTCGGAGAGGGCGATGCGGCAAGCGCCGACCTCGAGACACTCATGTCCCGCCGCGCGGCGCGCTACACGCCCGCGTCGCAGGTCGCGTTGGTACATATCGCTCTCGGCCAGCACGATGCCGCCATGGAATGGCTCCAGGTTGCGCGGCGCGATGACGATCCGGAACTGATCTATCTCACGGCCAAGCGCGCATATGCGCCGCTTCGGTCCCGCCCGGATTTCGCGGACCTCGTGCGCTCGGTTCGGCTCAGTCCCTGAAAACCGCACCTGCCCTGTCGCAGCGCTGCCACTTGGCTCATTTTTTGTAGATGTTACAGCGCGACGGTGAACGTACATTCCGCCTGTCTCGCAGCCCCCACCCATTGTTGAGGACAATCCCAATGAACCAGCTCCGTTGGCGAATGAGTCGACTGCTCGTCGGCGCATTGGTTGCCATCGCATTCGTTTCGTCCCACGCCGGCGCGCAGGCGCAGGCCACTACCGGTATCATCCGCGGCGTCGTCTCCGACCCCTCCGGCTCTCCGGTCAGCGGCGCAACGGTGACGCTCCGAAACGAGGCCACGAACTTCAACCGCGTGGTCCAAACCTCGGATCGTGGCATTTTCGTCGGCACGCTCCTGCCGCTTGGCATGTACACGGTGAACGTGCGCGCCATCGGCTACGCCCCTGTGGGCCGCACCAACGTGCAGGTGCGACTCGGACAGGTGGCCGATGAGTCGTTCACGCTGGCGCGCCAGGCCGTGGAAATCGCCCCGGTGATGATCGGTGCCACCCACACGCCGGTCGACGCGGAAAAAACCGAGACGGCCACGCGCCTCAGCGAGACCATCGTTGCCGGCCTGCCGAACAACGGACGCAACTTCCTCGCGCTCACTCTCCTCACGCCCGGTGTCGCCGTGGCACAGGGTCCGGACGGCGATGTGCTCTCCGTGGCTGGCCAGAAGGGCATTTCGAATAACGTCTCCGTCGACGGCGCCGACTACAACAATCCGTTCTTCGGCGAACAGCGGGGCGGCCAGCGCCCCGCGTTCACGTTCAACCTCGACGCCGTGCAGGAAATGGTGGTGACGAGCCAAGGCGCAAATGCCGAGTTCGGCCGTTCGGCCGGCGGCTTCGTGAACGTGATCACCAAGAGCGGAACCAACACGTTCGGCGGTACCGCGCACTACTTCGGCAAGAGCTCCGCGCTCTCCGGACAACTCAAGGGCAACGGCGTCACGCTCGATCCGGACTTCGGACAGCACCAGTTCGGGTTCACCTTCGGCGGGCCGCTCATCAAGGACAAGCTGTTCTTCTTCACGGCCTACGACCAGCAGAGCTACAGCGACATCAAGCAGAAGAACCGTCCGTCCAACGCCGAGTTCACCAAGCTGAAGAACTTCCTCAGCACGAATTGGGGCGGCGCACTGAAGAACGATTTTGCGCCAATCGAGCGCACCAATGACGCGCAGGTGTTCCTCGGCAAAGTGGATTGGCTCGTCAATCCGAACAACGTGTTCTCGGTGAAGTACAACTACACCAACTCCAAGCAGGTCAATGGCACGTTCGACGTAGACACCTGGGGCGCCAGCGCCAACGCGATTGAGAATGCGTTCTCCAACGCGCTCAGTGGTCAGCTCTCCACGCAGTTCTCCAACAACGTCTCCAACGAGTTCCGGTTCCAGTTCGCGCGCGAAGACCGTCCACGCGATTACGACGCGCCTACGCTTCCCAACGGCCGCGACTTTCCGGATATCGCGATGGACTTCGGTAGCGCCTACCGCATCGGGCGTCCGTTTTTCATTCCCGTGGAGTACTACGACACGCGCATCCAGCTGCTCAACAACGTGACCTGGGCACGCGGCAACCACCTGATCAAGGCCGGCGCCGAAGTCAATCGCGTCAGTTCCAACCAGACCTTCATCGGGTTCGCCAACGGCCGGTACATCTTCAGCAGCGTCGACGGGTTCATCAACTTCGCGACCCGCGGCAACGGCTATGTCGAATGCTCCAACGGCACCACGTCGAACACCGGCGCTTGCCCGGCAGGCTCGGACATCACGGGCCCGATCCTGCTCTATCTCCAGCAGGCCGGTGTCGGTGGACGCACCGTTGAGCAGTCCGGCACACAGGACATTCCGCAGACGGATATGGCAGTATTCATCCAGGACACCTGGAAGCCCACCAACCGGCTGACGGTGAACTATGGCCTGCGCTGGGAGGGTGAGAAGCAGCCCGACGTGCTCACCCCGCCGTCCAGCGTGTTTTTCGCACCGTTCATCGGCAAGACCGTCACGAACTCGACGGGCACGTACACGTTCCCATCCGACGGCACGATTCCGTCTGACTACTCGATGTTCCAGCCCCGTCTCGGTTTCGCGTGGGACCGCAATGGCGACGGAACTGAGGTGCTGCGCGCTTCTGCCGGCATCTATCACGCCCGTGTGGCCGCGCTGAACTTTGCCTCGGTGCGCAACAACAATGGCTCCATAGGCCAGACCATGTTCCGCAACTCGGCACTCACCGGCATTCTCGGGGCACCGCCGGCCATCGAGAACCTCCTCCCCGCGCCGGGCGCCAGTCAGGTGCCGTTTCAGCCCGGCATCTTCGTCGTCGACAAGGACTTCAAGAACCCGCGAACAATGAGCACCTCAGTCGCGTATGAGCGTGCATTGGGCAAGAGTGGCCTCACGGGTTCCGCCAGCTACACCTACGCGCAGTCGGATCGACTCACGCGGTTCGTCAATCGCAACGACCCGGTGTTCGGCAGCCCCTGGTCCACCGGGCTCGCGGGCGGCAATGGCATTGGCGACCTCACCACGGTGGAGAGCACGGCGGAGAGCAAGTACAACGGCATCTCGATCGGTCTCGCGCGCCGACAAGCGGAGAACTGGGTGTTCGACGCCAACTATACGATTTCGTGGGACAAGTCCAACGACGACAACGAACGCGATCCGTTCACCTTCCGTTACGCCAAGGCCAATCGTCTGGATGACGAATGGGGCTACAGCGATCGCGACCAGCGCCACCGGTTCAACGCCTTCGTTCTCACCAAGGTCGGCGCCGGCGTGACGATGAACAACCGTTTCTCGTACGTCTCGGCGTCGCCGGCCTCGGCCAAGTGCGGCACGAATAACGTCGCCACAACCACGCGGGCAGCCGGCGCAGGTGACCGTATCTGCCCCAACGGCACGATCCTGGAACGCAACACGCTCCGCCGCCAAAACGAGTACGCCAGCTGGGATCTCCGCTTTGCGCGGCTGTTCAAGGTGGGCTCCGGCAACTCGGCCGAAGCAATGTTCGAAGTGTTCAACGTGCTCGGCCGCAACAACTTCAAGGACCCGGCGTTCGGGTCGCTCCTGTTCAATTTCGATGGCACGGTCCGCAGCGGCCTCGGGGATCCGCGCCAGATGCAGCTCGGCATGCGCTACATGTTCTAGCAGCACCAGACTTCAACGAACAACGCGGGGGCTCGAGGGCGAAACGGTCCCTAGAGCCCCCGCGCGATTTGGGGCCGTGCCGCACCGACACATTCGGACACAGGTAGCAGCACGCCTTCCCTGAAACCCGCATCCCTTTCCCCGCGTTGGGTGTCTCACGTGAAGGGGGTGCGGCCACGTGGAGTCTGGGGAACTGGGACGCCTGGAGCTGCTGCAGGCGCGAGGAATGCTGGTGATCGCGCGCGGGTTCCATTCACTCCGCAGGCGGGTCACGCGCCAGCGCGTCAAGCGCACGATCCTCTTCACCACCATCGCCAGCGCAATGGCCATCAGTGGCGAAGCGCTTGTGCGCGGGCACATCAAGCCCGCTTCCGCGCGCGCGCCGAGTGCGCTCTACACGCGTCAGACTTCGTGGGGCCGTGACGACGGCACCGGTGCGGTCGCCATCGGTTCTCTGAATCCCGCGTTGAACGAACATCGCGTCCCGGTGAACCTGCGCGACGTGCCGCAACACGTGGTTGACGCCGTGCTCGCCGTGGAAGACAAACGCTTCTACGACCACCACGGACTCGACCCCCGCCGCATCGTGGGTGCGCTCGTGGCCAACGTGCGGGCCGGCGGAATTGCCGAGGGCGGCAGCACCATCGCGCAGCAACTCGCAAAGAATCTCTTTCTCTCGGCCGATCGCACTCCGCTCCGCAAGCTTCGCGAAGCTGCGCTCTCGGTCACGCTTGAGCTGCGCCACACCAAGCGCGAGATCCTCGAGGCATACCTCAACGAGATTTATCTCGGTCGCGATGGTTCAGCCGGCATTCACGGCGTGGGCGCCGGAGCACATTACTACTTTGGCAAGTCGGTCGGGCAGCTGAGCCTGTCGGAGTCGGCGCTCCTCGCCGGAATGATTCGCTCGCCCAACCGGCTCGCTCCCACGCGCCACCCTCGCGCTGCTCGTGAGCGGCGCAATCTGGTGCTCGGCCTCATGGTCGCGCAGAAACGCATCAACACCGCTCCCGCTGCGCGCGCCCGCGATGCACGAGTGCCCACGCGCACCTATCCACTGCGCAAGTTCGAGGCGCGATACTTCCGCGATTTTGCCGCAGAGTCGATGCGCGAGCGTATGCCCGAACGCGGCGGCGCCATCTACACCACGCTCGATGCCACATTGCAGCGCAGTGCTGACCGTGCCGTGGCGCGCGGGCTCAGCCGGATTGACCGGCCCGGTGCGCAGGCCGCACTCGTGGCAATTGATCCGCGCACCGGCGACGTGCTCGCGATGGTGGGCGGCCGCGACTACAGTACTTCGCAGTTCAATCGGGCCACCGACGCGCGCCGCCAGCCCGGGAGTGCATTCAAGCCTTTCGTGGCACTCGCCGCACTCGAGGCAGGCGCCGACGGGAGCCCGACGCTGACGCTCGCATCGAAAATTCAGGACGAGCCGCTGCGCGTGGCCACGCCGCGCGGCGACTGGCAGCCGGTCAACTACGATGGCGGGTTTCGGGGTGAAGTCACGCTTCGTGAGGCACTCGAGCAATCGCTCAACGTGCCGTTCGCTAGAGTAGGACTCGCCGTCGGTCCCGAGCGCATCGC
>JARIET010000189.1 GCA_031127185.1 Gemmatimonadota bacterium
TTCGGTTCTGGCCGAAGAGAGCGCAGAGCAGGGCGCGGCCACGCCCACGCCTGCCGGGACGGTCTTTGTGGTTGATCCGCTCGACGGCACCACCAACTTCCTGCATGGATACCCTGAGTACGCTGTGTCCGTTGCAGCAGTCGTGGACGGCGCACCCGTTGCCGGCGTCGTCATCGATGTCGCCCTCGGCGAAACCTTCACGGCGTTCTCCGGAGGCGGTGCCTTCTCGAACGGTGCGCCCATTCGCGTATCGTCCGTCGAGGATCCCGGCCGCGCGCTCATCGGCACGGGCTTTCCCTTCACACGGATGGAGGATGTCGATCCCTACGTAGCGCAGCTTGCGCGCGTGATGCGAGGATCCGCTGGAGTCCGGCGCGCGGGCGCAGCCGCGCTCGACCTCGCAGCAGTGGCGGCCGGGCGCTTTGAAGCCTTTTGGGAGACCGTCCTCTCGCCCTGGGACATCGCGGCAGGCATCCTGTTGATCCGCGAGGCCGGTGGCGTCGTTACCGACCTCTCCGGCGCGCCCTGTCCCGTCGTGCGGACCGGTGTAGTCGCGGGGAATCCGTCGATGCACCGCTGGCTCCTGAAGCAGATCGCTCCGTAGGCCGCCAACCGCCGACCGCAAACCGCAAACTCGGAGTTGTAGTGTCCCGTCTCGTCGAGTGCGTCCCAAACTTCAGCGAAGGCCGTCGCCCCGAAATCGTGAAGGCCATCATGGATGCGATCGCGTCTGTGCCCGGCGTCGCCATGCTCGATGTCTCGAGTGACACGTCGCACAACCGTACCGTCATGACCTTCGTCGCGCCCGTCGAGACCGTCGCCGAGGCAGCTTTTCGCGGCATCGCCAAGGCGCGCGACCTGATCGACCTCACCGTGCACTCGGGTGAGCACCCGCGGATCGGCGCCACCGACGTGTGCCCGTTCATTCCGCTCGGCGGCGTCACCATGGACGAATGTGTCGCGCTCTCGAAGTCCCTCGGTGCGCGGGTCGGCAGTGAACTCGGCATCCCGGTGTTTCTCTACGAACGAGCGGCTGCTCGCCCGGACCGTACAAACCTGGCCGACGTCCGGCGCGGAGAGTTCGAAAAGGCCCGCGAGGAGATGGGGACCAATCCCGATCGAACCCCTGATTTTGGCCCGAACGCGATCCATCCCACCGCTGGCGCCACCGTGATTGGCGCCCGGCCCTTCCTCGTGGCGTTCAACGTTTACCTTGGCCCAGCAGCGAACATCGCAGTCGCGAAAGAAGTGGCCAAGGCCGTGCGGACCTCCGGCGGCGGACTGCCCGCGGTCAAAGGGCTTGGCCTTGAAGTGGACGGTCAGTCGCAGGTCTCGATGAACCTCGTGGACACTGACACCACCTCGATTGCCCGTGCCTACGACGAAGTGAAGCGCCTCGCCGAAGCCCGGGGTGTAAGCCCAACCTGGAGCGAGATCGTGGGACTGGTCCCCGAGAAGGCGCTCTTCGACGTCGCGGTGAGTCATATCCTGCTGCGGGGCTTCTCAAACGATCTCGTCCTCGAGCATAACGTCCGTCAGGTCGCGGCCGGCGATTCGCTCTCGGGCTTTGTCGCGTCGGTGGCATCGAGCGCCCCTGTACCGGGCGGCGGAAGCGTCGCGGCTCACGCAGGCGCCCTCAGCGGCGCACTGGCAGAGATGGTCGCCGGGCTCACCGTGGGGCGAAAGAAATACGCGTCCGTCGAGGCGGAGATGCAGTTGATCGCTTCGGCAGCGGCCGCACTGCGTGCGCAGCTGTCCGGCCTCGTGAACGCCGACGCCGACGCCTACTCGGTCGTCAGCGCCGCCTACAAGCTCCCCAAGGCCACGCCCGACGAGCAAACGGCACGGGACACGGCCATTCAGGCGGCGCTCATGCATGCCGCAGCGGTTCCCCTCGACACGGCCCGGGCCTGCGCGGCAGTTGCCGCGCTGGCCGCCACATGCGCTGAGAAGGGGAATACAAACGCTGCCAGCGACGCGGGCGTGTCCGCACTTCTCGCTCTCGCCGCGTGCAAGGGCGCGGCTTACAACGTCCGGATCAACGTTGCGTCCATGACCGACGCCGCGGCCGGGGCCCCCCTTGCCGCTGAAGCGCGGCGACTCGTTGCCGCCACTGAAGCCGATGCGGCGCGCGCCACTGCCGCCGTTGAACGGCAGCTCGGCGGGCCCTGATCGTTCGGTGCGCTAGTACCGTTTCGGCGCGGTAGCCGTATCGGCTGTCGCCATCGACGCAACAACGCGCAAGGCGACCGCATTGACCCCGCCCCGGCGTTCCTCCACCACCCGAAGGCCGGATTCCTGCACGGCCTTCATCAGCGGGCGCAGTTCATCGCGTGGGGTGCCTTGAAAGAAGTGGCTCGCCACGATCCAGACGGTCGGATTGGCCGCACCCCGTATGCGCGCGGCCTCTTTCTCCGCCCATCCCGGAGAGGGGCCCTCTCGACTTGGCGAGCCTGCAATACGATACCGCACTCCCGGCGCGAGACCGAGTAGCTCCGTCTTGCGGGCGGAGTGCGAATCACTCACAAGCGGCCAGTCGAGGGCGTCGACATTGCCCTGACTCACCGCACCCGCACGCTGGTAATTCTCGTGCCCTCGCGCGTCGGTGCGCCCGGCGATCTGCCTGTAGAAGTCGACGTGCGCACGGTCGGGCGTTCGCCAGTCCGTCGTCGCGTAGGCCCAAGCCGGAGTCGCGCGGGCAAAAACATACACCGGAATCCGGTCGCGCTGCGCGTCCGTGTGCACACCGCGAAACAGCTCGCGGGTCGGCTCGAGCGAGCCGGGCGCCCGAACGATACGCATCGCATCGGACCCCACACCGGCACCGATCACGAGCACCACGCCTATCGTGGCAACGTCGCGGGCCCGCTCGCTCAACCGCGCAGTCAACCTGTCCACAATCGCCGCTAACGCCCCACCCATGAGCAGCAGGGCGAGAGGAGCCGCGAAGTAGGCCAGCCGATCCGACATCGGATAGGCCCCGAGCAACGAAGCCCCGAATCCAAACACCGCAGGGCCAGCGAGCAGCAGCGCAATGAACCCGCGACGATGCTGCGCAAGCCAGAACATCGCGCCAACCCAAGTCGCGCTCGCAAGGAGCGCCAAGGGGATCGAGCCCGTCCAACGCAGTGGCGTTGCCGTGACTGAGGCCAGCGAGCGAATCAGTCGCGCCGCAAAGTCCGGTGCGGTTGGGTCAAGCATCACTGGCGCCCAGTACTCGCGCAGGTACGCACCACCCGCAGCGTCCTGCAGTGTACCCACCCACAGCGCGCCGAATGTCACCAGCCATGCCACGATGCTTGCAGCCAGCGCCGAGCGCGCCTGTTCGTCCCCTGCCCAGGCCGAACGGTACAACGCCAGCCCGGCCGCAGCCAGCACAAACGCGGCAGGAAGTGAGAGCAGCAGCCCTGCCATCCCGGCAACGCCGAAGACGTACCACCGGACGTGATGTTCGGGCCGCTCATCCACCTTGATCGCCGCCCACACAAGCGCCAGCGCCACGAGTGCGTCGGTGGCATACGGCTTGACCTCGGCTGAATAGCGAATCGCCATCAGTGAGCAGGCGAGTGCGACGGTGGCAAACGCTGCCCCCGGGGCGCCGACCGTTTTGCGGCCAACGACCCACGTGAACCAGACCGTGGCGACTCCGGCCACGAATGGCCAGAGACGAAGTACCCACTCGCCGCTCCCCAGGACGCTGCTGAGCGCTTTCACGATCCAAAGGAAACCAACCGGAGCCGCCTGACCCCAATCCAGTGGCGCGGCGAGCGAGCCGAAGTCGCGCGCCAACACGTTCAGCGCGAGCGAGGCCTCATCGAGGAAGAGTGAACCGCGTCGTGTGAAGACCCAGAATCGAACTGCTCCGCCCACGATGATCGCAACGAATGCGAGCCGGGCGGTCAGGCGCACAGGTCAGCGCGTCAGCACGCGTGGCCCGCTCTCCGTCACCGCCACGGTATGCTCGAAGTGCGCGCTCCGCTTTCCATCCAGCGTCACCACCGTCCACTTGTCGGGCAGCGTTCGCGTCTCGGCCGTGCCCGCATTCACCATGGGCTCTATCGCAATGGTCAGACCTGCCGCCAGCTTGGGGCCGCGTCGCGGCTTGCCGTGGTTAGGCACCTGCGGTTCCTCGTGCATCGAGTGCCCCACGCCGTGGCCCACGAGGTCGCGCACCACTACGAACCCCCCGGCTTTCACCCGCGCTTCAATCGCCGCACCGATGTCGCCGACATGATTGCCCGCGACGACCTGAGCGATGCCCGCCTCGAGCGACTCCTCGGTCACCTGCAGCAGCCGGAGCGTTGTATCATCCACCGCTCCCACCGGAACCGTTCGCGCCGAATCGGTGTGCAGACCGCCATAGAAAACGCCGATATCCACTGAGACGATGTCGCCTTCCCTGAGCAGGCGCCGCGCCGATGGAATCCCGTGCACAACCTCGTCGTTCACGCTCGCACAGATGCTCGCCGGAAAGCCGTAGAGTCCCTTGAAACTTGGCGTCGCCCCCTCGTGTGAACGAATGAAGTCCTCGGCCACTTTGTCGAGCTCGGCCGTTGATACACCGGGGCGCACCGCTGCCCGCACGGCTGCATGGGTCGCGGCCAGGATCTTGCCCCCGGCCGCCATGGTTTCGATCTCGCGGGGCGATTTCAGCTGCACCATCGGCGTGCGCTCAGCTGGCTCAGGACAGTCCGGCCGCGGCGCGCACGCGCGCCGTCACTCCATCCACGGTCCCGAGGGCGTCAATCGCCGTCAGCGGGCCGTTGTTTGCCTTGTACCAGGCTACTACCGGGGCCGTCTGCGCCTGATAAACCTTTAAACGGTTGCGAATGGCCTCAGGCTCGTCGTCCTTGCGGCGCACCAGGTGCCCCTTGGGCTCCTTGGCACAGTCAGCGTGCAGCTGCCCCGGCTGGCGGCCCATGAAAGGTGACTGGCATGCCTCGCACACCGTACGGGCGGAGAGACGGCCGACCAGTTCTTCGTCGGCGATCTCAAAGAGGAGCACCAGGTCGAGCTTCCGCCCGAGCGATGCGAGCACCCCAGCGAGCCCTTCGGCCTGGGGAACCGTGCGCACGACGCCGTCCAGAATGGCACCCTTGCCCTGCTCCGGCGCCGCTAGCGCGCCCTTGATGATCTCCATGATGAGATCGTCCGGCACCAGGTCACCGCGGTCGTAATACGACTTGGCCTTGAGGCCGAGCGGCGTGCCTGCCTTCATCGCGGCCCGGATCACATCACCAGTCGAGATCTTCGGCACGCCGAGCGCTGCAGCGAGGCGCTCGCCCTGCGTCCCCTTCCCGCAGCCCGGCGGCCCCAGCAGCACGACAATCATGGCGCGGCCTAGAGGCTACCCTGCCCGCGCCCGCGGAACCGCACGCGGCCCTTCTTCATGAACGTGTCGTACTTGCGCAGCAACAGGTGCTGGTTCATCTGCGCCAGTGTGTCGAGCGCAACGCCAACCACGATCAGCAGCGAGGTGCCGCCGAACGCGAACGTGACGTTGATCGTGTCGCCAAGCCAGGTCGGCAGCAGGGCGATCGCTGTCAGGAACAGTGCGCCCGGCAGCGTGATACGGCTGACCACGTGGTCGATGTACTCGGCCGTCTTGGATCCCGGCTTCACGCCAGGAATGAACCCGCCCTGTTTCTTCAGGTTCTCGGCGAGATCGACTGGATTGAACACAATCGCCGTGTAAAAGTACGTGAACACCACGATCAGCACGGCCTGCAGGGCGTAGAACACCCAGGTGCCGGGCTGGAAGTATT
>JARIET010000190.1 GCA_031127185.1 Gemmatimonadota bacterium
ATGGGTCAGGGCATCGCCGGCGGACGCGTGCTGGTGAACAACTGGCCCGGTCTCGCCATCGAGAATCTCGAGAGCCGCCAGGATCTGCGCGTGACGATTGACTACCGCGATGTGCTCGCCGAGATCGTGCAGCGCAGGCTCGGCAACTCGCAAATCTCGCAGATTTTCCCGGGCTACACCGCTACCTTCCGCGGCGTCACGGTCTGATCGTGCGCGCCGATTCCCTCTTACTGTACCGTCACGCTTCCGGACATTCCGGGATGCGTGCGGCAGTCGTAGGGGAAGCTGCCCTTGGAATTGAAGGTGCGCGAAATCACGGCGTTGGTTGTGACGGGAATGCTTTGCGGTGTGCCGGCAGTGCTGCCGGCGAAGGTCACATCGTGAGCCACGCCGGTGATGTTCCAGCGCACGGTTGTACCCACATTCACCGTAAGGAACGCGGGACTGAACACCAACCCCGGTGTGAACACGTCCACCGTCGTCGTTCCCGGATCATTGATCGGCTGCGTGGGCGCGCTGTCGCCCCCGCACGCTGAGAGGAGAGCACACGTGACACCCGCAAACATCAGTGACCGCATCGTGAAGCCTCTGCGCGTTGAGTTCCCGTGGAAGACGTTCGTCGCCATCGGAATGTTATGGCTGGGGGCCTGCGCCAGCGAGAGCGCCACCGGACCCTCCACGCCAGCTACGCCGGAAGGGAGCTTCAGCCTTTCGATGATTGATACCAAGGCACTCCCGTATTCCATGTTCGCCGACACCGGCTACGCCCTTGATGTCATGAGTGGGTCGCTTTCCATCACTCCGGACCGCAAATGGGTGTCGCGGATGACAACGCGCGAGACGGTCGCCGGCAACGTGTCGACTTACTCAGACAGCGCGTTCGGCACCTGGTCGACGGTTCAGGGCTCCACGTCGGCGTCACTGCTCAACGCGGAGACGAACGTCATTTCCACCGCGACGTGGACCATCTCAGACATCACAGTCACCGACGTGACGAACGGCGTGACCCGCCGAATATTGTACCGGCGAAACTAGCGGCTAGGTCGAGACCGCGGCCAGACTGCGGTCCAGCACGTCGAGCGCGAACTCCACATCCGCAGCCGTGATGATCATCGGCGGCTTCACGCGAAGCACATTGCCGTCGAGTCCACCCTTCCCGATGAGGAGCCCTGCCTCGCGCGTTCCCTCCATGATCTCAGCAGACTGGGCCTTGGCCGGCTCGCGCGTCGCACGGTCGGTCACCAGCTCGATACCCAGCATCAGCCCCATGCCCCGCACGTCGCCGATGATCGGGTAGGACGCCTTGAGCTTGTCGAGGCCGGCGCGGAACTGTTTTCCACGCTCGCGGCAGTTCTCCTGGATTCCTTCCTCGTCGATGATGTCGAGCACGGCGAGCGCTGCGGCCATCGAGACTGGGTTGCCGCCGAAGGTGTTGAAGTGCGTCTTCTGGGTGAGCGACTTCGCAATCTGCATCGTGGTGGTCACGGCGCCGATCGGCGCACCGTTGCCGAGCGACTTCGCCATCGTCACGAAGTCGGGGGTGACACCGAAGTTCTGGAATCCCCAGTAGTGTTCGCCCGTGCGGCCGAAGCCCGTCTGCACTTCGTCGGCAATGCAGAGTCCGCCCGCCGCACGCACGTGCGCATACACCTCCTTCAGGTAGTTCGGTGCGCCGTGTGTAACGCCGCCGGCTCCCTGCACCGGCTCGCAGAGAAACGCTGCGACTTTTCCAGACGTTGCCGTTCGGATGATGTCGCGCACGTCATCTGACGCGTGGCGACTCACCTCTTCCGCGCTCCCGCTGAACGGACTCCGATACGGGTCGGGATTGATCGCGTGATGCACGCGACCGCCGCCCTCGAGCGGGAACTTCCAGGTGTTCATCCCCGTCAGCGCCATCGCGGCGGGTGAGTTGCCGTGATAGGCGTGCCGCAGCGTAATCACATCGCTGTTGCCCGTCGCCAGTCGCGCCATTGCAACCGCCAACTCATTCGCCTCGGTGCCGCTGTTCGTGAAGTAGGTGACTTCCATTCCCTTCGGCATCTTGCTCGCGAGTTTCTTGGCGAGGAGCGCGAAGTTCGGATGGAGATAGATCGTCGTCGCGTGGCCGAGCGTGGACATCTGCTCGGTGACGCGCTTCACGTATTTCGGGTGCGAGTGCCCAATGCCCACCGTCACGATTCCCGCGAGGCAATCGAGGTAGCGCTTCCCCGTCTCGTCCCAAAGCCACTGCATGTGGCCCTCGACAATCATCAGTGGCTCTTTGTAGAGCGTGAAGATCGCGGGGTTCGCGAACTGCTGGCGCATGGCGAGCACTTCCGCGCGCGACGGGCCCGTGTATTTCTGGGGTTGGTGATCGGTCGCGGGCATGGAAAGCATCTGTTCGGTGGCGGTCATGGGTTCCTCAACTCATCCAGTTGGTTCCGGCTTCGCGATTCCACTTGGTCGTCATCTTCTTCGACTGTGTCCAGAACTCGATCGAGCCGCGTCCCGTGATATCACCCACCCCGAAGCGCGATTCATTCCATCCGCCAAACGAGAAGGGCTCGCGTGGCACCGGCACACCGACGTTCACCCCCACCATTCCCGCGCTCGCGCGCTCCATCACCTTGCGTGCCACACCGCCGCTCTCGGTGTAGACCGACGCCGCGTTACCAAATGGCGACGCGTTCTCCACCTCGAGCGCGGCGTCCACATCCGGCGCGCGAACAATCACCAGCACGGGCCCGAACACTTCCTCCTGCGCGATCTTCATCTCCGGCTTCACGTGATCGATGATCGTGGGCCCGAGGAAATAGCCGTTCTCTCGACCCGCCACCTTCACATTGCGCCCGTCGACCAGCACCTTCGCGCCCTGCGCCTCTGCCTCGGCTATGTACCCACTGATCCGCGCCTTGGCCTCTGCACTGATCACCGGGCCGATGTCCTTCCCTGGCACCATCGCCTTGGCGATCTCCACCATTCGCGCAATCACGTGATCGGTCGCAGAAACGGCCACCATCACCGACGCCGCCATGCAGCGCTGCCCCGCGCACCCGCTCATCGAGGCGATGATGTTCGTCGCGGCCAACTCCTTGTCGGCATCGGGCATCACAATGAGGTGATTCTTCGCCCCGCCGAGCGCCAAGCAGCGCTTCAGGTTGTTCGTCGCGCGTCGATAGACGACTTTCGCCGTCTTTGTGGAGCCCACAAAGCTCACGGCGCGAATCTCCGGATGGTCGCAGATCGTTTCCACGATCTCGCGCCCACCATGTACCACCTGGAACACTCCTGCGGGCAGCCCCGCCTCGGCGAGCAACTCCGCGATGCGCCCTGCAGAGAGCGGCACCATTTCGGACGGCTTGAGGATGAAACAGTTGCCGAGGGCAATCGCGTTGGGGATTGACCAATGCGGCACCATCGACGGGAAGTTGAACGGTGTGATTCCCGCGACGATCCCCACGGGGTACCGCTCCACGCGGCATTCCACTCCGCGACTCACCTCGAGTACTTCGCCAGTCGCGATCTGCGGCAACGAGCAGGCAAACTCACAGAGCTCGATCGCCTTGAGCACTTCGGCGCGCGCTTCGCTATCGATCTTGCCGTTTTCTTCCGTGACCAGCGCCGCGAGTTCGTCAATGTGCCTTTCGAGCAGGGCGCGATAGCGAAAAAAGACCTGCACTCGCTCCTTGATGGGCAGCCCCGACCAGGCCGGGAACGCCCTCTTCGCGACGGCGACCGCAGCGTCGAGTTCGCGCACCCCGGACATCGGGACACGGGAGATGACCACACCCGCGCTTGGGTCGAAGACGTCCAACCCAGGCAAGTCGGCTGCGGCGAATGCGCCGCCTATGTAGTTGCGAATCGCGGGGTACTTCATGGCACCCATACCTATTGCAGCGTGAACGTCTGAATCATCCCGTGTTCGATGTGCACCTTGCCGTCCTTGGCATCGGGAATGAAACAGACGAGCGCATAGTCACCCGCCGTGAGATCCACGGTGAAGTACGCTGTCGTTCCTGGCATCTGCGCGGACGTTCCGCCGATCGCGGACGCCGGCGGCGGACCCTCGGGCTTCTGCATCCACTTGCCCAGATCCTCCATCGTTTTGCCCGGCTGGAACTTGATGATCTCCACTTCGTGGGGCTGCGGGCCCTTCGATGTCACAGCGATCGTGTGCGCGCCAACGGTGAGCGGTTTGGAGAGCGTGAACGCATAGTCAGAGAGGTCAATTGTCACGTCGGCCGTTGGCGCAGCGGCTGCCACAGTGCCAGCTGTCGCCGGAATTACCGTCAACGGCTTCGACATGCCCTTGGCGACATGCGGAACTCCCCCGGGGATATCCACGAGACAGATCAGCGCGTAGTTGCCCGGCGCAAGGTTGAGTGTCGCATTCGATCTCATCGTCGGATCCGGCGCGTTTGGCCCCGGCATCATGACGGCCCACGCCGGCGGCGGCCCGGGTCGTGCCATGGCGGCCATCAGGTCGGCGTATGTCTTGGCGCTGTCGAGCCGCACGATCTGCACATGGTGCAGCACCGCGCCGGCATTTTCCATCACGAACGTCGTCATTCCGGCCGAGATCGTATCGGGCCCGTGAAAGGCGAAGTCCACGGCATGGATGGCCACCTGTTGCGGCGCAGGTGGAGTCGCCGGCGCGGATTGTTCGCCCGCGCAGCCGACAAGCATGACAGATAGGACGACCAACAAACGTTGCTTCATGTAGTCCTCATTCCAGAATGGTGAATGGCTACGCTGCGCCTGCCGCGGACGCCCGATACGACCGCAGCATCGACACCGACGTGAACAGCACGACGACGATAACGAGCCAACGAACCGTCGTCAGCGGCAGCGACTTCACGATGATCGCGGCGATCAGCACTGCGGGTACACCGGCAAGCGTGAGCGCGAGCGATTGACGCAGCGCGTATGCACCCTTCTCGGTGAATCGAGCAGCCGCAATCGGCATCAGGAAGGCGCACGAACCCATCATGATCGGGAACGCTGCCGTCGGGTTCATGCCGAGCAGCGAGATCATGATCAGGCAGGGCGCATACAGCCCAACGCCGAGGGTCATCAGCGCGCCAAGGATGAAGTTGCCGACAAATCCGGCGATCAGCATGCCGCCGGTGAGGCCAAGCGCCGTGCCGCCCTCAATGAGCGGCGTTCCGCGCATTTCGTCGAGGTTCTTGATCACGAAGAGTGACGCAGCGGCAAGCAGCGTAAGCCCCATCCCGAGCTGCACCTTGCGCTTCGACCAGCCGGCCACCGTTCCCGCGCCGAGCCAGGCACCGAGTACTGCACCCAGCAAGAGCACGACGAGCGTCTTGAAGTCCACTTCGACGATGGCGATGAAGATGAATGCCTGCGCGATGGTCGGCGGAGTGTGGCCGACGTTGAGCGATCCGGGAATCAGCCGGTCATCCACCATCTTCCACGCCTTCCACGCAGCAGTTGTCGGCGCATAGGAGCCGATACCCAGCGTATCGAAGAAGTTGGTCACGAATCCGATGCCAATTTCGATCGGCTTGGGCCATCCGGTCGCGCCCTTGGCGAGGAGCGTCGGCGCCATCAGGCCGAGCATCGTGAGCGATGCCATTGCAATCAACATGCCTATGTTGGCGCCCTCCGGCCCGAACGGAAACGTGAACGTGAACGCCCCGTCGCCGTAGACCACGCCACCGCCGGCCACCCAACCAAACGCGAGGCCGAGCACTACGCCGATGGCGAGCCCGACGGGCGATGGCGTGCCCGGCTTGGCGCCCCCTTCGGGGCGCACA
>JARIET010000191.1 GCA_031127185.1 Gemmatimonadota bacterium
GAGATGTTCTGCGCCACGATCGCGCCAATGACTTCGCGGTTTTCCGCGCGGCCTTCACGCTTCTTGGTGAGGTCGAGCTCGCGGACGGCGAAGAAGAGTCGGAGAATGTCCGAGTTGGACCCGTAGCCGAAGGCGCGCAGCAGTGCCGAGGCCGGGAACTTCTTCTTCTTGTCAATGTGGACGTAGATCACATCGTGGATATCCACGGTGAACTCGACCCACGACCCGCGGAACGGGATAATGCGGGAGGATATCAGGCGCTGGCCGTTCGGGTGCGTGGATTCTTCGAAGACCACGCCCGGCGACCGATGCAGCTGGCTGACGATGACGCGCTCCGCCCCGTTGATGACGAAGGTGCCCAGCTGGGTGAGCAGCGGCAGCTCACCGAGGTAGACCTCCTTCTCGATCTGGTTCTTGACGCGTTTCCGCTTGTCCTCCGGCGACGTCTCCTCGAACACTGTGAGGAACAGCGTCGCCTTGAGGGGGGCGGAATAGGTCATGTCGCGCTCGATGCACTCCTCTACGGAGTACTTCGGCTCGCCCAGCGTGTACTTCTTGAAGTCCAGGAGGAAGTTTTCGTGGACATCGCTGATGGGGAAGAGGTCCTTGAAGACCCGCTCCAGGCCGACATCTTCGCGATCGTGCGCGGCAGCGTCGAGTTGGAGGAGGGACTCGAAGGCGCGAGTCTGGATGTCGAGCAAGTGGGGCATTTGCATGCCCTTCTCGAGCTTTCCGAAAGAGATCTGCTTGATCATGTCGGTCCGGGGCTCACCCGGGAGGTGTACTGGCAGAGACCATTACAAAGCGCCACGCCCCGGCACCCGAACAGTGTCGGATGCCGGTGCGCGTGCAATTCAACTACGGGTAGTACGGAAAAGCGAAAGAGTCACGTATCGAGGGCAAGTGAGGGAGTGAGTGCCGATGCCGCGCGGAGGCCACTGCCTCGCGCGGACGTCGGTGAACCACAACCCTTACTTGACCTCGACCGTCGCGCCCTGCTCTTCGAGCTTGGCCTTGATCGCGGCGGCCTCGTCCTTCGTGGCGCCGGCCTTCACGACCTGCGGCGCGCCGTCGACCATGTCCTTGGCTTCCTTCAGGCCAAGGCCGGTGACTTCGCGCACGACCTTGATGACCTGAATCTTCTTCGCGCCGGCGTCCTTGAGCGTGACGGAGAACTCCGTCTGCTCTTCGACTGCGGCCGCCGCGCCGCCGCCGCCAGCCGGGGCACCCGCGGCCACGGCCGCGATGGTCACGTTGAACTTCGTCTTGAACGCATCAATCAGCTCGGCAAGCTCGACGACTGACATGCCGCCGATCGCGTCGAGGATTTCGTCCTTGCTCAGAGTGGTCTTCGTCATTGTCCTGTTCTCCGTTGGTATTTCCCAGGGTTTCCTGGGGCGTGTGTGTCAGGCAAACGCCTGGGGAATCAAGCTGCTGCGGTTGAACCTTCTCCGGCCGTTCCAGACTCGAGCTGCGTCTTCCGCGCCTCGAGGGCCAGGGCAAACATCGCCAGCACGCTGTTGAACGCGCCGAGGAGCTGCGAGAGCGCCTCGTCACGGGTCGGCAGCGTGGCCAGCTTCTTCATCAGCGCCTCGTCCACCACAGCGCCTTCATACAACCCACCCTTCACTGCCGGCCGCTGCTCATTCTCCTTCCGGAAATCGCTCAGCACCTTGGCCGCCGTGATGCCGTCCCTGGCCACCACGACGCCGGTCGGGCCCTTGAGCCGCACGCCGGTCAACCCGCTCTCGTTCACTGCCTTGAGGGCGAGCGTGTTCTTGATGACCACGTATTCGATGCCCGCCTTGCGGAGGCGCCGACGCAGGTCCGTCATCCGCTTCACGTTGAGGCCGGTGAAGTCGGTGTAGTACAGGGCGGTTGCGCCCTTGAGCTTGTCCTTGAGCTCGGCGACGAGCTGTTCCTTTTCGGGTCGCTTCATGGCTCGTTACCGGTAGGGGGTCGTGTCGATACGAACGCCCGGGCCCATGGTGCTGGACACCGCAACCGTTCGCACGTAGACGCCCTTCGTCGCGGCCGGCTTGGCGCGGACGATGGTGTCCATGAAGGCCGAGAAATTCGTTTCGAGCGACTCAACCGGGAACGACACCTTCCCGATGGCAGCGTGCACGATGCCCGCCTTGTCCACGCGAAACTCAATCTTGCCGGCCTTCGTTTCCTTCACGGCCTGACCGACGTTCATCGTCACCGTGCCCGCCTTGGGATTCGGCATCAGCCCGCGGGGGCCGAGCACGCGACCGAGCTGGCCCACCTGGCCCATCTGGTCCGGCGTCGCAATCATCACGTCGAAATCGGTCCAGCCTTCCTTGATCTTGGCGATGTACTCCGTGCCGACGAAATCGGCGCCCGCTGCTTCGGCTTCCTTCGCCTTGTCGCCAACCGCGATCACGAGCACGCGCACCGACTTTCCGGTGCCGGCCGGGAGCACGACGGTGCCACGAATGGCCTGGTCGGCGTGCTTCGGGTCCACCCCGAGGCGCACAGCGACGTCCACCGTCTCGTCGAACTTCGCAAAGGCGGTCTTCTTGACGAGCTCGAGCGCCGCGCGGGCTTGGTGGCTCGCGCTGGCGTCACGCCCCTCGACGGCCTTGCGGTACTTCTTGCCGTGCGTACGCATTAGCCCTTGACCTCCACGCCCATCGAGCGCGCCGCTCCGGCAACCATCGCCATGGCGGACTCAATGGTGTCGCAGTTGAGGTCGGGCATCTTGATCTCGGCGATCTTCTTCACCTGAGCCTTCGTGATGCTTCCGACCTTGTTGCGATTTGGCTGACCCGAACCCTTCTCGATCCCCGCTTCCTTCTTGACGAGCACCGCGGCTGGCGGCGTCTTCAGGATGAAAGTGAAGGACTTGTCGGCATAAATCGTGATCTCGACCGGAAGGATCGTATCCTGGCCCTGAGTCTTTGCATTGAACTCCTTGCAAAAGGCCATGATGTTGATGCCCTGCGGACCGAGCGCGGTGCCGACGGGAGGGGCCGGGTTCGCCTTTCCTGCAGGAATCTGCAGTTTGACGAAACCGACTGCCTTCTTTGCCATGGTACTCCTCTTCGCAGTAGCGGGCGTGCGCCCGCTGGCTCCCACTGTGTTTTAGCGTCGGAGTGGTCACCGACGACCTGCAACTGCAACTACGGGTTTGGCGTTTGCGGTTTTCGGTTTTCGGAGCGCGGACTACCGGTTCCCGCGAACCGCCTACCGCAAACCGCTCACTCGTCCCGCATCGTTAGTGCGCTCTCAACTGCAGGTAATCCAACTCAACCGACGTCGGCCGCCCAAACAGGCTCACGCTCACCCGCACCTTCCCCTTGTCCGCCAGCACTTCCTCGACCGTTCCATTGAAATCCGTGAACGGCCCCTCTGTGATGGCCACGGCCTGCCCCACGAGGAACGGGATCTCCTCTTTCGGCGCTTCCTCTTCCACCGCATCCGCGATGCCGAGGAGGCGATTCACTTCATCCGGACGCAGCGGCTGCGGATCACGATCCTTGCCGACGAACTTGATCACGCCCTGAATCGAGTTGATGGTGTGCAGCGTTTCCTGGTCGACTTCCATCTCGACCAGCACATAACCCGGAAACACCTTCCGCTCGACGGTCACCTTCTTGCCGCCCTTGATTTCGACCACCTGCTCCGTCGGCACGAGAGCCTGCCGAATCTGCCGCTGATCGGCGGCGACCGGATCGGCGTCGATCTTGCGCTGGATCAGCGAGCGGACCTTGTTCTCATGGCCCGACGTGGTCTGGATCGCGTAGAACCGATGCATCATCTGAAGAGCGCCGGAAGCCCTTGAACGAGCACGAGGCGCAAGATGTTGTCGAGGATGAAGATCACGATCCCGATGAACAACGCGAGCACGACGACACCGATGGAGAGCTGGCGCACCTGTGGCCAGTCGGGCCAGGTGACCTTCTTCATCTCGGCCATGACGTCGTGATAGAACGTCACGGTCCGCTGCATCAGGGTCGCCTTCTCGACGACTTGCACCGAGGACGACACCTACTTCGTCTCCTTGTGCGTTTGGTGCTTGTTGCACCGCGGGCAGTACTTCTTCCACTCCACCCGCTCAGGGTGGAGTCGCTTGTTCTTCATGGTGAAGTAGTTCCGATTCTTGCACTCGCCACAGGCGAGGATGATTTTTTCGCGCGGCATTGCCCTTTCTCCTCAGGTCTGCTGCATCTCAACTACCCGTTCGCTCTCTCCAGATCCATCTACTGCGACCATCGCTCACCAAGCACGCGACCGGGATCGAACCGGTGACCTCATCCTTACCAAGGATGTGCTCTACCGACTGAGCTACGCGTGCAATCCCTGCCTCGATCCCGCGTTTCACGTTCCGTGGCCCTACTCACCCTTCACCATCAGACACCATGCAGAGCGGGAGACGGGGCTCGAACCCGCGACATCAAGCTTGGAAGGCTTGCGCTCTACCAGCTGAGCTACTCCCGCGTTCTCCCAACCCCTTCACTGCTCCCTACTCCCGACCCTCCGCACGCATCATCCGAGTGGTGGGGGAAGGATTCGAACCTTCGAAGGCATAAGCCGGCAGATTTACAGTCTGCTCCCGTTGGCCACTTGGGTACCCCACCTCAACCAACGCCCGCACACACCTCCGCACTCTGTACCAACGCCGACGACCAGACACAGCCCAGAGCTGACGGCCAGAATCGAACTGGCAACCGCCTGATTACAAATCAGGTGCTCTGCCAATTGAGCTACGTCAGCACGCAACGCGCGCCCCAGCACGAACCGCAAAACGACGAGCAGTTTTTCGCGAGCCTTAAAACGTATCGCAGGCGCGAAAGCTGGTCAAGCCGTTGGGCGACAAGTTGTTAGGCCCTGCGCCCTCGCCGATGTAATTCGGCGGGTCGAACCCGCAAACAGGCGCCTAGTGCACCTTCTTCCAGCGGGTCCCGGACGGGGAGTCCTCAATAGCTATCCCCTTCTCCTCCAACACCTTCCGGATGCGGTCGGCTTCGCCAAAATCACGCCGCCCACGGGCTGCGGTGCGTTCAGCCAGCTGCCCCGACACCCATGTGCCGAGTTCCGAGTCATCGTTTCCGCGGTCGGGCACAAGATCTAGCACCGCATCGACCTGACGAAATGCGTCGCGGGCACGGGCCAACGCGTGGGGGTCCGTCCCCTTCGCGTCCAGCGCGCGATGGGCCGCATTGATGAACTCGAACAACGCGCCCAGGGCGCGCGGGGCGTTGAGATCGTCGCCAAACGCCGCGGTCGCTTCCACCACCAGCGTATCCGCGGCCTCAGCCAGCGCGGCATTGCCAGCGCGCTCGCGACCGAGCCGATCGGCAAAATCACCCACCCGCCGCACGGCCTCTGTGCTCGCCTCAAGTGCCGCACCCGACAGGTTGAGTTGCTTGCGATAGTGCGTCGAAAACACAAAATGCCGGAGTGCCGCGGCACTTACCCCTTCGGACTTGAGGTCGGCCACCGTGCTCACATTACCGACGCGCTTGGCCATCTTGGCGCCGTCGGTCAGCAGGAACTCGCCGTGGCACCAGAAGTGCGCGAACGGTTTTCCCGTCGCTGCCTCACTCTGCGCGATCTCGTCCTCGTGGTGGGGGAACATCAGGTCCACGCCACCGGCGTGGATGTCGAGGGTCTCGCCGAGGAGTGACATGGCCATCGCAGAGCACTCCAGATGCCAGCCCGGACGGCCGCGGCCCCAGGGTGA
>JARIET010000192.1 GCA_031127185.1 Gemmatimonadota bacterium
GGGCGCGCTGGGTGCATGCCTTCCGGTCAGCTCTTTTCGACCGGCGCCACCGAACTTTCCGCTGGCAAAGCCCGACTCGGCGCTTCTCGCGAAACCGGGCCCCGACAGCTTCACCGTGCGATTCGCGACTTCCAGAGGCCCCTTCGATGTGCGTGTGCATCGCGATTGGGCTCCGCGGGGGAGCGATCGGATCTACTACCTCACCCGCGCCGGGTTCTACGATGGTGTGCGATTCTTTCGCGTGGTGAACGGCGCAAATGGCCGGCCGTTTGTGGCGCAATGGGGGCTCAATGGCGACACGGCCGTCGGCCGCGCCTGGCGTGCCTTCCGCATGCAGGACGACCCGGCGGTGAAGAGCAACGTTCGCGGAACCCTCTCGTTCGCCGCGGGCGGCCCCAACACTCGCACCACGCAGGTCTACGTCAACTTCGGCGACAATTCACGGCTCGACACGCTGCGTTTCGCGGTGTTCGGACAGGTGATTCGCGGTATGGAACTCGTCGTCGATTCGCTCTACAAAGGCTATCCGGCCGTGCCGAGCCAGGACAGCATCGGTCGCCAGGGCAATACCTACCTGCTGCGCAGCTATCCCAAGCTCGACCACATCATCAATGCACGCGTGATCCAGGAGTGGCGCCGATGAGCTCGCATGTCCTGCACCTGAGGCGCTGGCGCATCGCCATCGCGCTTACCGCCGCAGTTGTCGTGATCTACTTCGGCTTCATCCTGTTGATTGCCTACCGCAAGGAACTGATGGGCACGCTGATCACGCGGGGGCTCACCGTGGGAATCCTGCTCGGCGCGCTCGTGATCGTGTCCTCGTGGTTCCTGACCTGGTTTTATGTACGATGGGCGAACACGCACTATGACTCGGCGTTGCGCGACTTTCGCGACGGTGGCAAATCGTGACCCAGCTCACCGCGATGTTGCAGGGGACTCTGGTGGCCGCACCGCCCGCGCCGCCGCAAGCTGTCGCGCCGCAGACGGCGATTGGCGAGCCGAATGCGGTGGCCATGGCCTTCTTTTTCGCGTTCATCGCGATCACGCTGGGTATCACCTGGTGGGCGGCACGGAAGACACGCACGGCAGAGCACTTCTACGCGGCCGGACGCACGGTCACGGCGGGGCAGAACGGCTGGGCGCTCGCCGGCGACTACATGAGCGCGGCGAGTTTCCTCGGCATCGCCGGTCTCGTGGCCACGACGGGATTCGACGGCCTGATCTATTCGACCGGATGGCTCGTCGGCTGGCCCGTCGTACTGTTTCTCATCGCCGAGCCGCTGCGTAACCTTGGCAAGTTTACCTTCGCCGACGTCGTTGCCTCGCGCCTCAAGCAGACGCCCGTGCGCGTCGCTGCGGCGATTGGCACCCTCAGCACGGTAGCGCTCTACCTGATCGCACAGATGGTCGGCGCTGGCACGCTCATCAAGCTGATGTTCGGGCTCACCTACGAGACGGCCGTGATGATTGTGGGCGCCGCGATGATCGCCTACGTGCTCTTTGGCGGGATGCTTGCCACCACCTGGGTGCAGATCGTAAAGGCGGCCCTTCTGCTTGGCGGAGCCGCGATGCTCGCATTCATGGTGCTGCTCAAGTTCGGCATGAATCCGCTGGCGCTCTTCGCCGCCGCTGCCGAGAAATATGGCGACTCCGTGCTCGCTCCCGGCAAGCTGGTCGCGAACCCGCTCGATACGGTCTCGCTCGGTCTGGCGCTGATGTTCGGAACCGCCGGACTTCCGCACATCCTGATGCGGTTCTATACCGTGCCCAACGCGATCGCTGCACGAAAGTCCGTGTTCTATGCGACCGGGCTGATTGGTTTCTTCTACCTGATGACTTTCATCCTCGGGTTTGGGGCCATGGTGCTCGTAGGGCCTGAGGCGATTGTTGCGGTGGACAAGGGCGGGAACATGGCCGCGCCACTTCTCGCCGAGTTCCTCGGCGGCACGCCCTTCCTGGGATTCATCGCCGCCGTGGCATTTGCAACGATCCTCGCCGTGGTGGCGGGACTGACGCTTTCCGGCGCCGCGGCACTCTCCCACGACCTCTGGACGAGCGTGGTGCGCAAAGGCGAGGCGAAGGACGGCGAAGAGTTGAAGGTGGCGCGAGGCGCATCGCTGGCCCTCGGCATCGTAGCCGTGACACTTGGCATCCTCTTCAAGGGCCAAAATGTCGCGTTCATGGTGGGATTGGCCTTTGCCATCGCAGCCAGCGCCAACTTCCCTGCCCTCGTGCTTTCGATCTTCTGGCGACGCTGCACCACGGCAGGCGCAGTGGCGAGCATTCTCACCGGCACGGTCGGCACGATCGTCCTCATCTACCTATCCCCGGTCATCCAGGTCGACATCCTCAAGGAGACGTCGCCCTGGTTCTCACTTCGCAACCCGGGGATCGTGTCGATCCCGTTGTCATTCGCCGTGGGAATCGTGGTGTCACTGCTCACCCGCGACGACGAAGCCCTCGCCAAGTGGGACGGCGCGGTGCATGACTCCGTGATGGGAAAGGTCAGTACCTGAAGAGGTACGACAGCTTCACAAAGAGGGCGTCGCTCGTCCGGTTCAGGTCTTCGAAGCCGAACGCTTTCGGTTCACGCATCAGCGCGCTGTACCCGGCGTAGAAGACGGTCCCGGGCGTCGGACGGTACGAGATCAGGAAGTCGCCGCGAACATTGTTCGTTGTGGTCTTCTGCGTCTGTACCCACTGCGAACCACTGCGCACGAGGAGCGGCTTGTTGGTCCGCGAGTCGTCGCGGAGCACGTCGGTGAAGTTCGACGCGTACTCGCCGATGGCGCGCACGAACAGGTTCCGCGTCACCTGATACTCCACTCGGAGCCGCGGAAGCTGCACACGCTGCACGCGCGTGCCGTCCGTCTTGCGCAGGTAATCGGTCATCGTATAGGTCGGCGTGATTCGCAGCTGATCCGTGGGCCGAAACTCCGCGGCGAAGTTGATGTACTTGATGGTCGCCGCCGACCACTCCGCGAAGTTCTCGTCCTGTCCATAGATGTACGTGTTCGACAAGGTCACGTACTTCAGGCGCGGCGTGGAAAATGACACGACGAAGTCGCGGTTCGGCAGCCGCGGCGTGCCCGTAAACGCGACGGTGTCTCCCGTACCGCGGAGGATGCGATACCGGGCGCCGTAGAACGCGGGGTCGTACCCGAACACCTCGAGCAGCAGCGACGTGCTCATCGACCAGCCGCCACGGAACTGGGCCTGCAGGTTGTAATGCGACTTCTTGTCGCGGGCGTCGCCCTTGTTCAGCCAGTTCTTATAGTCCCAGAGACCGTCGGCCATCACATCGAACGACACCTGCTCCACCAGCGTGCCTCGGGCGCCAAAGCGGGTGAAGCGCACACCAACATTTTCCTGCACCTGCCCCGTGCGCGAAAGAAACCCCGACTGCGTAATGAACCGGTCACTGATGCCCTTGAACGAGGCGCGCGCCGAGAACCGGCGTCCGCTCAGGTTGTACCGCCAATCCCAGAGCGGGCCGGAGACATCGCGTCCGTTCCCACGATTGAAGCTCTGCGCCACCTGATACTGCAGCGAATGGCGCCCCCGCCACACCTGGCGGCCGTCGACGTCCAGCACCCGATTGAAGTTTTGTCCGTCGATCTTGTCGGTGTACGCCATCGCGATGCGTGACTGCGAGCCGAGATCGCGCTGCAGGCGGATGATGTTGTAGAGCGGGTTGTCGCCGCGGGTTGCCGATCCCGTCTTGGAGTCAATCGCGGAGAGCAGAGCGATTCCGTTTGCCCCGGACTTACCCGAAAGCTTGACGGCAGCCACGGGCTGCACGATACGCCGTGAGTACACGAGGTTGTTCGGCGTTGCGTACTGCTCGCTGCCGTCCAGAAAGAAGGGCCGCTTCTCCGGGAACGACACGGCCTGGCGCGGATCGAACTGCACCGGCGTGGCATCGGCTTCGACCTGTGAGAAGTCGGGATTGAACGTGCCATTCAAGGAGAAGTTATTGGTGAGCCCCCAACGGACGTTGCCGCCGAAGTTCGGGCGTTTGGCGTCGTACGACCAGTCGCCGGGCGTAGCGGCCGAGACATCGGGAAGTCCCTCGGTGCGCTGCGTGAGCTCTGGCGTGATGTCCATTACCAGACCGCGCCGAATCCGGGTGATGCCTTCCACTGTGCCGCCCTGTGCCAGGAACGATGCCGACCCGCGCCGCGCCGGTGCCCAGCTGTCTTCGTATCCACGATAGTTCACCTGCCGCACGACGTTGATGTCCCACTTCTGCACGTCGGCCGATTGATACCGCAGGCTCTTGAACGGCACACTGATCTCGATTTCGTATCCGAACTCCGTCACCCGTCCCTTGGAGTGATACACAAAGTCGGGGGAGAGATCGGGCGCTTCGCGAGCCGATTGACCGGTGCTGCTGAACCCGCCGCCGGTGAGTGTGCCGCGCTCCACCAGATTGCCGTCGGCCTGCACGCCCAGGGGATTCACCATCAGCACCGTGGCCTGCCGTCGGTCGTTGTACGTCCCGAGCAGGATCTGGATGTTGTCGTCATTGAAGATCTTGTCGCGGTCCGGCAGCGTGGCGCGGACGGTGCCGGCCGGCTGGAACGCCCGCACGCCGAAATGCATGGCGCTCGGCGAGTACCAGACGAGCACCTGCGTCGAGTCGGCCGCCGCCACGTCATCCTGTGGCGTGAACTGGGAAAACCCCGTGAGCACCGCCGCCCGCCGCCATGCTGCCTCGGAGAGTGAGCCGTCCACGGCCAAGTCGGATTCAATCAGGGGCGGCCGTACCGCCAATTCGCATTCGCGGCCGCGATATACGGGCGCGCTTTGCTGTTCACCGCCAGGTGATCGCGCGGCAGGACCTTGCGGCTGGCCCTGCGCCAGGGCGGCGAACACCAATGCAGTCACGATCACGGCAGCTCCGGGAGTGATCTAGTGCTGGCGATGCGCTTTGCGCGACGCCGTGTGCTTCGGGTGATGGCGGCGTGCCGCCTTGTCGGCGAGACGTTTCTTGGCCGCCTTGGACAGCGGTTCGAGAATCGTCCCACGGCACTTATTCGTGCCGCAACGGCAGCCGTAGAGATCGGTCTCATCTTCTACCGTTTCCGTCCCGTCGCGGCCATATGCGTAGTCGTAATACAATTCTTCGCCCTTCCTGATGTCCCGGATGGCGTCGATGAACACCCGGCTGCGCTCGATCTCGGACTCGCAGTTCGGGTCGCAGGAGTGATTGATGAACCGCGCGTCATTCCCGTCAACATAGGCGTCGATGATCACGGACCGGTTCACGTTGAACAGGAACGTGTGATGCGCATCGCCGTCGTGGTCGTCGTACCGCGCGTCGGCGACTGCGTGACTCACCCGTTCACCCAGATACTCGATGAGGCGCTCGCCCTTCTTGATATCTCGCGTGGCGAAGGCCCCCTTGCCCGCGATCTTCGATTTCTTGACGACAAATGGCTGAACCAGCGGCAGTGGCTTTGGCTTGATCTTCGTCTTCTTCTTCACCGTACGACTCGCCATCCCATCTCCATCCCGAGGTAGTAGTTGCGAAGCGGGGCCGGTTCGAGCACCCGCCCGTTTGCACCGTTAACCGTCACGGCGCTGACGTATGCTACGTTGAGTGCGTTGTTCACGGCAGCGAAGGGCGCAATCTGGGCGCCGCCCAACTTGCCCGTCCAGCTGAGCCGCGCGTTGACCGCGCCGTTCCCCCAATCCT
>JARIET010000193.1 GCA_031127185.1 Gemmatimonadota bacterium
CCTTGAGCGCTGCGCGATGCTTGCCGCTCCAGGTCACGCGCTCGTTGGCGCGCAGTTCCAGCAGCAGCTCCAGCTTCTCGCTGAAGAGCGTGTCGTAGTCATTGAGGTCGTAGCCAAACAGCGGGAATGACTCAATGAAGCTGCCACGCCCCGCCATGATCTCGGCGCGGCCATTGCTGATGAGGTCGAGTGTCGCGAACTCCTGAAAGACGCGCACCGGGTCGTCCGAGCTGAGCACCGACACCGCGCTTGTGAGGCGAATGCGCCTGGTTTTCGCGGCGATGGCTGCCAGTACGACAGCCGGAGTCGATACGAGATAGTCCGGGCGATGATGCTCACCCACACCGAAGACGTCGAGCCCCACTTGGTCAGCGAGCACGGCCTCCTCGAGCAGGTTGGCCATCCGTTGCTCTGGCGAAATCAGTTCGCGCGTTACCGCGTTGGGGGTGCGCTCAACAAACGTGTACAGTCCGAATTCCACTGGTCCTTCCTATGCCGTGCGAATGCGAACCGGGGTGTCCCACGGATCGCGCGTCACGATTGAGTTGATGCCCTCGCGCTGCGCGGCGTGGCCGACAGCATCGAGGTGTGATGCAACGGCCGCCACATCCGCGGCCGACGGAACGACGATGGTCCATTCCAGCAGGCGCGCGTCATCGTCATTCGGGTTGCGCGCGCCCGACCCTGCCCAGGTGTTTGTGCCGAGGTGGTGGTGGTAGCCGCCCGCGGCGAGAAACAGCGCGCCGGGGTAGTTCCACACCATGCGATCGAATCCGAGTGCTTCCGAATAGAACGCGCTCGCTTTGGCGATCTCTCCAACATGGAGATGCACGTGTCCCATCACCGTGCCCGCGGGCATCCCGTTCCACGCCGCGTCGCTCTCCGCGAGCAGGTTCGCGATGTCCACGGGATCCGTGCCCATCACGAGTTGTCCTTCGATCGCCCGCCAGGTGTCGCGCGGGCGGTCGGCGTATACCTCGATCCCGAGTCCGTCCGGGTCGTGGAGGTAGAACGCTTCACTGACCACGTGATCGCCCGCGCCGAGTTGCACACCGAGCCCGTTGGCGTGGCGCACGAATGCGGCGAGTGCGGCACGCGTCGGGAGCAGGATCGCGAAGTGAAAGAGCCCGAGTCGCCGGTCCATTCCGCCTGAGCGCGCGCCCTTCTTCTCAACGAGCTCAACGAGCGCGGTCTGAGTGCCCTGTGGTGAGAGCGTCGCGCCTGCTTCCGTGCGCGCGGTGACCGTCAGTCCAAGGACCGACTGATAGAACGCGAGCGAGCGATCAAGGTCGGCAACCTGCAGGCGCACGCCGCCGAGCGTGGTGGCGTCAGGTAGGCGATAATCCTTTGGTGGTTGCCCGTATGGTGTGGTGATCATTGTCCCTCTCTGGCGAGCTGCAGGAGCCGAATGAGGCTCTTGAGTTGCGTGGTAGTTAGATGTCCGAGTCGTCGGCGATGCGTAGCGGCGACCACGGGGTCGAGCCGGGCAAGCAGCTTGGCGCCGACGGGTGTCAGGCGCGTGGTGACGTGGCGCTTGTCGTGCGAGTCGCGTGCGCGGGTGACATACCCCGCTGCCTCGAGCCGGTCGATGAGCCGTGTGACGTCAGGCATCCGTGTGACCATTCGGCATATGACGTCGTTGCGGCAGAGCCCGTTCTCGCCCGCGCCGCGGAGAATGCGCAGCACGTTGTACTGCGTCGCCGTGATCCCATATGGCTCGAAGAGCGCGTCGAAGGCGTCCATCATTGTCGAGCTGGCGCGCGCAATCATCAACGCGGCCTCCTCGTGAAGCCCGCCGGGCGCTCGACCCGCCACAATCCGCACCGAAACGGTCATCGCAGGAATATATGTGTTATAACACATAAATACTAGCCCGGCGGCGCCCGTCCCCCCAGGTCCCCTCACGTCCCGCCGTTACCCGTTCTGTTTACCCGTTCCCTCAACGAACAACTGGAGCCGGCCAAGTGTCTGCCTCCCGCCCTCGACGACGCCGAAATGCTCGATCAGGAAGTCTTTGCGCGCCTTGGTCTTCAAGGTCGCCGTCATCGTCACCAGTGTGCCACCGGCTTCGTCCGTGAACGTGATCACCGACTCGAACATGTCGGGATCGTCGGCCCGCTCGCCGTGGATGAGTGCAATCCGCTCGTTCGGGACGATCTCTTGCCACTGAATCCAGTTCGGGTAGTCGGTGCCATCCGGGCCATGCATCGTGTAGTCCCACACGCCGCCCACTGTGAACTCGAATGTGTGCGTGGTGTTGTGGAATCCGTTCGGACCCCACCAGGCGTCGAGATGTTCGGCCGTGGTCCATGCAGCAAAGACGAGTCGCCGCGCGGCGCCGATCTGGCGCGTGGTGACGATCTGGCGGTCGGCGAGTGGTTCAGCGGTGGTCATCGTTCTGCTCCTGTCGTTCCAGTTTCCTGACGTACGCATCGAGCTTGTCGAAGCTCTCGTTCCAGAACTGCTCGAACCCGCCCGTCCAGGCGTGGATGGGCCGGAGGCCGCGGGCGTCGAGCGTGTACACGCGCTGCTGTCCGGACTCGCGCACACGGACGAGCCCGACTTCGCGCAACACGCGGAGGTGCTTTGAGGCGCGCGGCTGCGTGATGCGGAGCGCGCGGGCCACCTCGTTCACCGGACGCTCGCGTCCTTTCAGCAACGTGAGGATCCGTCGCCGTTGCGGTTCGGCGATCGCGTTGAATGCGTCGGAGGTCGTTGCGGCACGGGCCATGTAAATAACATATGCCGATATGGGAATATGTCAAGCGACACGGGCGTTGCGCGAAACGGTGGGCAGACACGGCTGGCGGACTACGGCGCGAAAATCGTCCGCACCAACCAACTGAACAGCACGAGCGGAATCGGCAGCAGCGTCAGCCCAACCGAGAACACGAACCCATAGCGCAGCAGCGCGGGGCCCGCCCAGTCTGCGTGGCGTCCGAGCCATTTGCGCAGCGTGAGGTCCACAACCCACCCCAGCGTGTAGCCGAGGTTGGCCGCGATCCCGTAGACCACCGGCATGATGATGAACGCCCCGGGCGGCGGGCCGTCGCCACCGCTGAAGAGCGCGACCACCGCGGTCGTGACAACTCCCGCACCACCGACCACGGTGTTGTACAAGACGCGCCGTGACTCCCACCAGCCCACCACCTGCCAGGGACTCGTCGGCTTGTGCAGCGGTGTGAAAAACGCGCGCTCGAGCGCCGTCGGCTCACGCGGCTCGGCGACATCTTCGAGGTCATCCGACTCCGGCGCTATCCGCTCGAGTTCATCCATGCCCTAACGCTGCTCAATCGCGGACGCACGCACAATCCACGCCGTGCCAGGGCTTCGGAGCCGCCCGCTTGAATGTGAGCATCAGATCTCCTGCGTCGACGCCACCACCACACGCGTCTTCGAAAGCATCTCGAACGCCCGCTGGTGACGGTCAGTGAATAGTGCGAAGAACGCGTCGATGAAGTAGATGGACATCAGGAACGGGAGCTGTCGCACCAGCGACTGCGCGAACGTGATGCGCCGACCGGATTCCTGAACCACGTGCAGTCCGCGCATCCACTTGCCCAACGTGCGCGACGTGCTGAACTCGGAGAACCCCGTGTAGAGGCAGAGCCCCACGCCGCTGCAGGCAAAGGTGAAGGCGCAGAAGACGATCCAGTTGAATCCCGGGCCGGGAATCTTCGCCACACCGAGGTAGACCAGCGGCATCACGATCAGCAGCACGGGTCCGAAGTCGATGAGCTTCGCCAGGAACCGTTCAGACGTGGGCACTGCGACCATCGGAATCGCCGCGAGATACTCGTCGGCGAGCCGCGCTGGTTTCCCGAGCTGAGCGAGAATGTCGAGAAGCTGCTCGCCGCGGGCGAGGCGCTCGTCGATATTGGCCCGCAGCTCGCGCGCGATCTGGTCGCGGTTTGGCGTGGCCTGCGGCATCAGGTCGAGCACCGCGTGGATGTACTGGTCAACCGTCATCGTCCCTCCCGCTCTGTGCGGAGCAGTGTGGTCATCGCGTTCGCGAACGTCGTCCACTCGTGCGTGAGCCGCGCGAGTTCCGTCCGGCCTGCATCGGTGAGCTGGTAGTACTTGCGCGGCACCCCGCGCTCCGGCGTCTCCCAGCGCACCGTCACCAACTGCGCCCGTTCCAGGCGATACAGCACCGGATAGAGCGTCCCATCCGTCACCTCGAGCGCACCGTTCGTCTCCGCGGTCAGCTTCGACACAATCTCGTAGCCATAGGCCTCGCCGCCGGCGAGCAGGTGCAGCACGATCAGTTCGAGAGAGCCACGCTTCAGCTCGCGTTCGATGCTGCGGCGATCGTCCGTGCTGTCAGCGCTGGGGGTCATGGCTGAGAAAGATGTGGCATACCTTGTCACGCAAGATATACGGTCAACACGAGTATTGGTTTCAGGGGCGCGGCAAAGGCCGTGTAAGGTCAACAGCCGCAACGAGTTGGAGTGCAAGAGTGCCCCGGGGCCGGTCACGCGACAATGGACCAGCGGCCGCGCAGGAGCGGGTTGCTACACCGTGCTGAACGTGATCCGCACCGTCACGGTGTCGCCATCACCCTTCGCTCCGCGCACCTTCTTGGGCACCGCGAGCAGCGTGCGCTTCGACTTGCTGTCCCACCACACGCTCGTCTCCCATTCGTGGCCATCGACCGTCGCGGTCACCGGCGTGCGGCCCCATCCGTGCGTGACGGGCGGCGCGTACTTCTTCGGAACGGGCGCAAAATGCCATCCGCCTGGGCCGGCGTACTTGAACAGCTTCGCTTTGAACGTGCCGCCGTAGCGGTGCGCCACGCGATCAGCCGAGCGTGTCGGGATCGAGAAACTCCACGGCGCCTGTCTCCAGCGAGTAGTCTGCGCCCACGATCATCAGACCCTCGTCACGGATGTGCGTCTCAATGATCTCGGAGCCGTGCTTCAGGTGAGCTACCGAGGCGCGGATATTTGCGCGCACGGCGGCGTGCGCCAACGCATCGGGATCGTTGCGCAGTGGCGTCTCGAGCAGGCTCGCCACGCTCGGCCGGATGCGATCCACGATCGCGCGAAGCCCGCGCGACTGGGCCGCCGTCGTCTTCTGGAACTCGGTCAAGTGCTCGATCGTCGCCTGGATGGCGCCACACCGTGAATGGCCGAGCACCACCACCAGTCGCGTATCGAACGCTGCGACGGCGAACTCCACGCTCCCGACCTGTGATGGCGCAACAATGTTGCCAGCGACCCGAATCACAAAGAGGTCACCGAGTCCCTGATCAAACACCAGCTCTGCCGGCACGCGTGAGTCTGAGCAGCCGAGGATGATGGCAAAGGGATGCTGCCCGCTGGCCAACTCGGCGCGTCGGTCATGCGTGTCGTGCGCGCTGGGGTTCCGCACATTGGCGACGAAACGCCGATTCCCATCCTTGAGACGGGCGAGGGCTTCGCGGGCAGGGAGCATATAGTGGAAAATAGCGCCCGGCGGGACTGCCGGGCGTCGCGGTTCACGGCCCCCTTCATTGACACGGTGGACGCGAAATGATAGATAACCATCTGGTTATGCAACTCAAGAACCATTCCCGCGCGGGCGATGCC